>JAFZXG010000143.1 GCA_017616925.1 Clostridia bacterium
CCGCTGATGGCCTCGCAATACCATTACAGAAAGCGTGCTTTCATAATAGTGCTTATTGCAACGATACTGCTCGTGCCGATCGCGGTTTACGGAAGTTTCTTTCTCGGAGCACCCGACAGAAACTTTTTAAAAGGCGAAATCACGGAAACCGAAGCCATGGTCCTCGCTAATCGTATTCCGCTTGCAACGACCAAGCGCATGACGGAACTTTTTACGCACTACACTCTGCCCCTTTTGTTCGGCGTGATCGTAATAGTTCTGCTCGTAACGGGAATAACCCGCAGAAACGGGAAAATGCTACGGATCCAGACCGAACTTTCCGAAAAGATCCGCGAAGAAATGGAAAATCGTAATAAAGCGCAAAATCAGGTCATAGAAATGCTGACCAGCCTTATCGAAACGCGCGACGTAAGCACGGGTACGCATATTCTACGGACTAAAACCATCGTCGAACTGATAGCGAAAGCCATGCAAAAAGAACCCGATTACCGCGATATACTTACGGATGAAACGATAGAACGCATGGTACAAGCGGCGCCGCTTCACGACATAGGGAAAATAATCGTTTCCGATTCGATTTTGCTTAAACCGGCAAAACTTACGCCCGAAGAATTCGAGACGATGAAAAAACATACGACCGTTGGCGGAAAACTCGTTAAAAAACTGTTTTTAGATATGAACGACCCCGCATTTTTACAAATGGCGGAAGATATCGCGCTCTGTCATCATGAAAAATGGGACGGCACCGGTTATCCGTGCGGGCTCAAAAAGGACGCCATCCCCCTTTGCGCGCGCATAATGGCGGTAGCCGACGTGTACGACGCGTTGGTTTCGGCACGGGTATATAAACCCGCTTTCCCACCGGAAGAAGCGCTTAAAATACTTTTTTCGGAAAACGCAACGCGTTTCGATCCGGACATTATGAAAGTCGTCGAAAAAATAAAAGACGATCTCAAAGCACTTGCGGATACTTCGCGGAACGGCACGTCGGCGACAGGCACGGACGTTTCGGCATAATAAAATATTAACTTTTCGAGAATATTTCCGGGATCGCCTTATCGTTATAGGTGGTCATACGTTTTGCGCCGTCTTTACCTATAAGATAGCAGTCTTCGATCCTGAAACTTCCCCACTCCATACCCTTAAAGTAAGCGTCGATACATATCGCCATATTCTTCTCGATCATGCGCTTATTGCCGACCGTAAAGATCGGCGCTTCGCACTCTAACATACCCGTACTGTGCAGGCTTCCGTAAGGACAGTATTCTATATACCCGTATTTCGTAAGATAGTCCGTATACGCGTTAAGCACTACGTCGCAGGGCGTACCGTCGTTCATCTTCGCCGAAGCGTAGTTTAAGGCGTCGTAAGCGCAAAGCACCGCGTCCTTTATTTTCTGCGGGATCTTGCCGAGTACCAGCGGGCTGCAGGTGATACCGTTATACCCTTCGTAGCACACGCCCGCGGCAAGATTTATTATCTCGCTTTCGCCTATTCTTCTTAAAGTGTTCCTGCACATACTTATGTACGAGTTGTCTTTCCCCGTGGCGACCATGGGCGCGAACGACTGAACGTAACTTTCCGCGCCGAGATCCATCATTTCCGCTTCGAACATGCCTTCGATATGCCGTTCGGTCATGCCTACTTCTATTTTCGGAACGACTCTCCCGAACATTTCGCTTACCATCTGCCAGTTGGTCTTAAGTATTTCTATCTCGGCGGGACTCTTTCTTATTCTCTGTTCGTAGTGAACGTCGTCGAAGTCGACGATCTCCGCGTTACCGAATACTTTTCTCAGTTTATCCATTATGATAGACGGAAAGATAAGTCTGCCGATAAAACCGATTCTCTTTACGTTCGGGTGTTCGCTCTTCACCTGTCTGAATAACTCTTCGAAGTCGAGTTGCCCTTCGGTGTCGTACTCGAAACCGCTGACTTCACCGATCTCGGGAAGGATCGCGATACGGCTTTCGGGAAGTTTATTTTGAACCAGACAGTAATCGTAAGACGCCTGTCCGCTACACACCACCGTTTCGCCCGTTCTCGCGATTATTATCGCCGAACTTTCGTTGACGGGTGCGAATCCGCAATAGTACCGCACGATCGCGATCTCTAATAAATTTGAAAACCCGATAACGAGATCCACGCCATTTTCGGACATCTTTTCACGCAACGCGTTCACTCTTTTTAAATACTCTTTGCCTTCGATCATAGGATAATCCATTTTTTCCGCTCCTTATTTATTTTATAAATTCCCTGACGTTGTCGGTCAGAATTTCTCCGTAAGTCTTTTCTTCGATACCGTTTTCAGTCGCCATATTCTTTACCGTTCTCAGAATATGCGCGTACCCCTGTCCGCCGTAGGATACCCACATACTCTTTAAGCAGATATCGTTGCAGACGAGTATGCGTTTTTTATACCCTTCGTCTATAAGCCGTTTTAACAGTCTTATCCTTTCCAGATCGTAAGCGAACCTCCGCTTTTCGTTTATATAGAACTCTTTGCCGAAGTTGTCGAACTCGACGTAAACGCCCAGATCGAGTAGCCCCCTTATATAGTCGGGGCGCAGAAGAACGTCGACGTGGTCGATGCATATCTTTTGCGGCTTAACGCCTTCCGCGGTAAGTATCTTTACCACTTCAAAGCCGTTCTCGGTGTAAAGATCGGTGTGGACGTGTATCGCCTTTCCCGTTTCCGCGCCGACTATTCCCGCCGCCGTAAGCACTTTCCTTTCCCCGTCGCCTATGACCGCGCTCGTGCCGATCTCTCCGATGATCCCCGCCTTTATATCCGTTCCCGCTATGCCTTTAAGAATATCCGTGCGCATTTCTTCCGCGAGAGTCTCCACGCTTGCATCCTTGACGTAAGCAAAGTGCGCTTTTGCGTAATAATGCCCGCAACCGACGATTATATTTACGCCTGACTCTAACGAAACCCTTTTCAGTTTGTTCACGTCCCTGCCTATCTCGTCCGACGTGCAATCGATAAGAGTGTCGCCGCCGTGCGCTTTGAAATATTTAAGTTCAAAGATCGCCTTGTCTTCTTCGTCCAAAAGGGCGTTGTCCAAAACGGCGTACGGATCGTCGTAGATCTCGGCGCGTTTTTCCGCGTCCATCTTACTGTAGAACACGGGCGGTTCGCCACCGGTTATTTCCACGCAGCCGCGCATGTCTATGAAGACGTGTTCGTGCGACGAACAGACGCCTAATTTACTTTCGGGTATCTCTCCGAGAACCGTATTTATCATATTTAGATCTCCGTATCGCCGTATTTTTTTATATATTCTTTAAGGATCTTATTCGTTTCAAGTGGCGCGTCGCCCACGGTGTTCGAACAGAATATAACGCCGTCGATCCTTTTACTTTTAAGCAGTCCGAAATACTTTTCAATTTGTTTTCTGAAAAGATCGGCGTCCATGGGATCGGTGCCGTCGTCCCTATAATCGTAAAGGTATATGCCAAGCATAACTTTTTTGCCCGCCGTGACCGACAAGAACCTATCGACGTATTCGTCCACGCGCTTTATCTTCTCGCATCCCCACAGCCAGAAAGACACCCCGTCGAAACAGTCGAGATATTCGGTCAGGTCTTCGTAGATTTTAACGTCGTACAGCACGCACCAGAAGTCCAGCCCGCTGTCGTTAAGTTTTTTCTTTATCTTTCTTAAGACGGACGGCGGGAAACGTTTCATACGTTCGGGCGAGAAAAAGTCGTCCATAACGCCCCCGTCGATATTCTTCCCGTCTTTTAAGCAGGCGATAACGTCGTCCGTATTGCCGAGTTCGGCTTTCGGAAGCGGTGAACTCGCGTCGCCTACGACCGACCATTTCACCCGCCTTAGACCCGAAAACCGCTTGGCGAGATCGTTAAAAGGCGGCTGAATATTCCCGCCGTAAGACACGATAAACGAGTTTTCGATCCCGTACTCTTTGGCAAAATCTTCGGGACTCATCTTGCAGTCAAACGGCACTATGCCGTTATGACTTCCTTCGAGATGTCCCCAGTTCCACAGTTTTTCTTTAAGTTTCATTTTTCCCTTTACAACGATTCCGCGACGGATTTTATTTTTTTCGACGCAAACTCTTTTTTCTTAAATTATATTACGGATCGGAAAAAAACGCAATCCTTAAAGGATTACGTTTTCTCACGTTTTGAATATAAAAAGTGAAAGTCGCGAGGGCTTACCTTTTTCCATTGTCCCTACCCTATCACGCCGTAGAAAAGCATACCGAGAAGCGCGGCGAAAACAATAATTATTATGGGCGACAGACTCTTTTTCCGCAGTTTATTATAGATCAAACTTACCGCGGCGACGATACCGAAGATGATAAGCGACTTATACTCGAACGAAAACCCGTCGCCTATTCTCGCAACACCGAGTATCACGGTCAAAAAAAGCGTTATGCCCGTGCCGACTATCAAGCCCATAACGACAGGTCTTACTCCGACCAAAAAGGCGTTTACGGGTGCGTATTTTAGAAGTCCTTTTATTATCGAAGCGACAAGCAATATGATTATAAACGCGGGAAGAACGACTCCGAGAGTCGCAAGCAGCGCGCCGAGAATACCGCCCTGCGTCGCGCCGACGAAGGTCGCCATATTTATCGCGATAGGTCCCGGCGTGCTTTCGGCTACCGCGATAAAGTCCATAACCCGTTCGCTCGTCAGCCAGCCTTTAGCCACCACTTCTTCGGTCACCATAGGTATCATTGCGTAACCGCCCCCGAAGGACACCGCGCCGATCTTTAAGAAAGTCAAAAAAAGATCCAGAAGTACGGGCATTATTCTTTACCCCCTTTGTTCCGATCCTTTCTCGCCGCCGTAGAAATAAGCCATATTGCAATACCGACCGCGCCGCCGATTAAAATTATGAACACCGCGGGAAAATTCCATGAAAAAAGCGTTATCGCCACCAACAAAAGAGTGGATATTATAAACGCCGCGACGTTATACACGGTCTTTTTCAGTTTAAGAAAGAGTTTTATCCCCGCGGAAAGTATCAAAAACACCACCGCCGCGCGAATACCCGTAAACGCATATTTTACCCAGACGAGTTCTATAAACTCATCGAAAAACAGCGATATGCAGAAAATTATTACAAGCGACGGCAGGATAAGTCCCAAGGTGGAAAAAACCGAACCGAAAAACCCACGCCGTTTATAACCTATATAGGTCGCGGAGTTGACCGAAATGGGACCGGGGGTGCTTTCGGCGATAGTGAGAACGTCCGCGAACTCTTCCGCGGAAAGCCATTTCTTGCGTTCCACGAATTCGCGTTCGATTATCGCCACCATCGCGTAACCGCCGCCGAAAGTAAACAGACCGACTTTAAAAAAAGTCAGAAATAAAATAAAGAGTTCTTTTAACTTGTTCATTATTTATCCGTTAAGAGTTCTTTTAACCTTACGGCGAGTTTACCCGCCGCCCTCGACCTGTGCGATACCGAATTTTTTTCTTTTTCGGTAGCCAGACCGAAAGGTTTTTTCAGATCGTAAGAATAAAACACGGGATCGTATCCGAAACCGTTTTCACCTTGCGGCGAGAACAGTATTTCGCCTTTCGTCGTTCCCGTTTCGGCGATTATCCTTTTCCCGTCGTAATACACCGTACAGCAGGAAAATTCCGCCGTTCTGTCGGTCTTGCCCTTAAGTTCGGACAGAAGTTTTGCTATATTGTCCGAATCGCTGCCGCCCGAATAGCGCGCGCTGTAAATCCCCGGCGCGCCGCCTAAAGAGTTTACCTTTAGCCCGCTGTCGTCCGAAATTGCGGGAAGTCCCGTCGCGTTAAAAACGGCTTTTGCTTTTATGAGTGCGTTTTCGTAAAACGAATTGCCCGTTTCTTCTATCCCGAAGTCGTAGCCGAGTTCTTTAAACCCCACGATATCGAAGTCGCCGAGTAGACTTTTAAGTTCTTTTATTTTGCCCGCGTTCGCGGACGCGAGAACGATCCTAATTTTTCCCATATTCTTCTATCGTATCCGCAAGGCGCACGAATTCTTCGGCGGAAAGTTCTTCCCCGCGCGCTTTTTCGTTTAGCCCCGCGCTACGAACTATCTTTTCGGCGGTATCTCTTGTCAATTTACAGCCTAAAATAAGGTTGTTCACAAGCGTCTTTCTCCTGTTTGA
>JAFZXG010000144.1 GCA_017616925.1 Clostridia bacterium
CCGCCCGTTACTAAAGGCGCGATCTTTACCCCTTCTCTTACGTACAGCGCGCCTGCGCCTTTCGGACCATAGATCTTATGCGAACTCATACTCATTAAATCGACGCCGTATTCTTTTACGTCGATTTTAAGAACGCCCGTCGCCTGCACCGCGTCCGTAAACACTATGATCCCGCGTTCCTTCGCGATCTTTACGATCTCTTTTATCGGTTCTATAGTACCCACTTCGTTATTTGCCGCCATACAGCAGATAAGTATCGTGCGGTCGTCTATGATCCTTTTTAAGTTTTCCGTGTCCACCCTGCCGAAAGTATCGACTTTCATATACTCTACTACAAAGCCGTCTTTTTCAAGGTCTTTCGCCGTTTCGATAACGGCGGCGTGTTCTATGGGACTGATTATTATCTTGTCTCCCTTCTTGCCGTTCGCTCTTGCCACGCCGCGAAGCGCCCAGTTGTCGCTTTCCGTTCCGCCGGAAGTAAAGTAAAGTTCGTTCGGCTTACAGTTTATTATGCCCGCGATCAGATCTCTCGCCTCATCCACCGCCTTAACGGCTTCACGCCCGAAAGCGTGCGAACTTGCGGCGTTGCCGAAAACGCCCGAAAAGTAAGGAAGCATCTTTTTCAATACTCTCTCGTCGACGGGCGTCGTCGCGGCGTGATCGAAATACACGGGTTTTTTTATCATTTTTATCTCCGTAAATAAAAGTCGCTCCCCCTTTTCCGCGCGGAAGCGACAGTTCTTCGGTTTATCCTTATAAAGCGCGGGAAAAGATTCAGTCTTTTATGTCCTTGACTTCTTCAAGGACTTCTTTGATTCTCTTCGCGGCGGTATCCATCTGCTCAAAAGTATGCGTCGCCATATAACTCGTTCTGATGAGACTCTGCCCCACGGGAACGGCGGGCGAAACGGTGGGGTTGACGTAAACGCCCCTTTCGAAAAGTTTCTGACAGGCGACGAAAGTCCTTAAATTTTCGTAAGTGTATATCGGGATTATAGGCGTACCCGAACCCGTGTCTATGATCGCAACGCCCTCTTCGACGAGTTTCTTTCTCATATAGTTCGCGATCTCTTTAAGCCTTGCGACTCTTTCGGGTTCTCTTTTAAGTATCGCAAGCGCGGTCCTTGCCGCCGCCACCGACGCCGGAGTTATGCTCGCGCTGAATATAAACGGACGGGAATTGTGACGGACGTATTCGCATACTTCCGCGCTCGCCGCCATATAGCCGCCGAGTGACGCAAGGGATTTCGAGAAAGTACCCATGATGATATCGACTTCCTTTTCGAGTCCGAAATGTTCGGCAGTCCCCCTGCCGTGCGCACCTAAAACGCCGAGTCCGTGCGCGTCGTCCACCATTATTCTCGCGCCGTACTTTCGGGCGATTTTGACTATTTCGGGAAGTTTACATATATCCCCGCTCATAGAGAACACGCCGTCGGTGACTATAAGTATGCCCGCGGTCTCGGGAACGGTCTTAATAAGACTTTCCAAATCTTCCATATCCGAGTGATTGTAGCGGAGCATCTTCGCAAAAGACAGCCTGCATCCGTCGTAAATACTCGCGTGGTTTTCCTTGTCGCATAAAATATAATCCGTTCTGCCCGCTATCGCGGAAATGATGCCGAGATTGGACTGAAAACCCGTAGAGAAAGTGACCGCGTCTTCCGTGCCGAGAAATTCCGCGAGTTCCTTTTCGAGAAATATATGCGCGTCCAGAGTGCCGTTTAGAAACCTGCTTCCCGAACAGCCCGAACCGTACTTTTCGACCGCGTCTCTCGCCGCGGCGATAACTTCGGGATGCGAAGTAAGCCCCAGATAGTTGTTAGAACCTATCATTATGATATCTTTGCCTTCCATCTTGACTTCGGGCGCTTGTTTGGTCTCTAATCTGTGGAAGTAGGGATATACCCCCGCTTTCTTCAAATCTTTCGTAAGCGTGTAATCTCTGCACTTTTTGAAAAGATCCATTTCACTCCTCCTTAAAGTACAGATTCATTATACTACAACGCGGAACAAAAATCAAAGATTTTCATCTTTTTTTTCTTTGCTTATAAGCCTGTACAAAAGCCGTTCGTTTTCGCTTTTTACCTTTGATAGTTCTCTCTTTAACCCCGCGTTTTCTTTTTTTAAGATCGCTATCGCCTCCGAGTAAAGCCCGTTCGTGTTCGCGCCGCGTTTTCCCCTTCTTCGCGGTTGGGCGTTCTGCCCGAAATCGAATCCCTGCGACTTTAACTCGCTTAAAAGTTCGCCGTCCGAAAGCGCCGAACGGTACTTGTTCTGATACCGAAGGGCGAGTTTCATATTGCCTTTCGACAGTTCGCCGACCGCTTTTCTCACGGACTTGCCTTCGTTTCTCTTTAAAAGTATCTTCTTCATGATATCCGCGGTCTCTTCTCTCGAAAAGTTCTTTATCTCGTTTACCCGCATACGCTTTCCGCCGAGATACTTTTTGCGGAACTCTTCACTCTCCGCACTCTTCTTCGCCATCGCGTAGTAAAGATTTCTGACAGTCCCCGCTTCCTTGCCCGCGGACAATGCGTAAGATCTGAAAACTTCGGTAAGCGGCTCACTTTTCCTGTTCTTCAAAAACTCCGCCAAAGCCTTAACGTCCTTTTCCCTGAATCCGTATAAACTTTCCATAATTACTCCTATAAATAAAAGGTTTTATTATGTTTTTGACATAAAAAAAGGAAAATATACATATTTTCTAACTGTGTACTATTACTTTTCGGCGATAACGCCCCTTTTTTTAAGACTCGGCGGCGCGAACTTCGGCGTGATCTCCGAAGGCGTGCGGGCTGTGGATCTCGACGGCGCGCCGTTAATAGAAGCGCTGTCTCTAAACGGCGAGTCGGGATCTTTTAATTTTTTTCCGACGGATGAGTTTCTTTCTTCCCCGCCCGAATTTGCGACCGTCACCGATATGCAGGGCGGGTATCTTATCAAAATAATGAACTTCCCCGTGAAAAAGGGGTTTGCCGTAATAAAACAGGAACGGATCGGAAACGCGCTTATCACCGTGTTTAACGACGACGGATATAAAATCTCGATAGACAGTAGCGGGTTTTATTCCGAAAGTCTGCCTTTCCCTTTTACCGAAGTGAAAATATGCCCCCTGTCTCTTTCGGGAAGGTCGTTTATATGCGTGATTTATAAGAGTGAAAAGTATTTTATCGACCTTTACGACGATAAGTGCGAAAAAGTCTTCTCCGCCGTCGCCGACGATTTTTCTTTAAGCGGTGGACTCTTTACCGTAGAACTTAAAAACGATATCGCGGGACACAGGATAGAGAGAAGTTTCGGTTTTATAAAGGAAAAAATAGCCGAAACGGACAGAAAAGTGTCTTACGTAAAGCCCTTTTCTGTATTTTCTCTTCCCGAAAAGATACTGCCGTTCGCCTTTGCCGAAGAACTGCTCTGCGGCGGGGACTTGTCCCCGTATATAAGCGACGAACTTAACGGAAAGATCGGAAAAATAAAAGAGTTCTTCGGCGATTTTATCGGCGTGACGCCGCCGCCCACTTTCCGTTCCTTCGACGAAGTAGGTCTCGTTTACCGCACGGGAAACAGAACTTACAGAATAGAATACGCTACCTTCTCGGTCGAAAACCGAAAAATAACGAATTTTAAGATAACTTAAAAGACCTGCCTGACGGCAGGTCTTTTTTTTTCAAAAAGTCGTTATTTTATTCTTATTCCCGTTATCGTAACGGCTCTGTTGCCGTTCTCCGACACGGGTATTCTTACCGTACGGCGATTTAAGGAAACGAGATCCGCACCCGTCGCGGAATAGATCTTCACCCCGCCGTAAGTTCCTTCGGTCGCGTCGTACTCGGCGTCGGACGAAAGGTCGTCGGTTTTGATAACGTGGACGGTAAGCGCGTCCGCCGAGTCGCCCGTGTAGAACACTTCGTAATTCTCGTAGTGCGTATCCGAGAATATCGCCTGCACCGCCGCGAAAGCCGAAGAGTTTGCTTCGTTATCCATATCTATTTTGGCGAACACCGCAAAGTACCCGTCGTAACCCGATAAAGTCGTGGTCGGCATATACCATACCGCCGTACCCGAATTCATACCCGCGTCCGTCTTAGTGTAAGCGCCCGCGTCTTCGGTAAAACTACGCCACAATCCGATGTATCCCTTTTTGTTTACGAGATTGCTGCCGTTAAGTCCGTTCGCCTAAAACTCGCCTTCGACCAAAGGTCTGTCGGCTTGTTTTACTATCGATCCGCCGTCTGCCTTAAATTCGCCCAGCATAAGTTGAGACGTTGCGGAAGAGTTCTGATAGATCACCGTGGGGAGCAGAAGGGCAAGGACCTGAACCTCGTTCTCGGTTTCTCTCATCCGGTCATTTTCAAGGCTCCGGAAGGCGTCGAACTCAAGGCTGTTGACCCGCTGAAGATTTCCATCTC
>JAFZXG010000145.1 GCA_017616925.1 Clostridia bacterium
ATTGTCTCCCCGTTAAAGCATCAACGATAAGGTATATGCCTTTTACGTTAGATAACGCAGTTTTCCAAGAAACAGTATTATTAGTTATAATATATTTTAATGTTTTATAGTCAATATTTACATTGTCAAAGCCTATAAAGTCGGTAATCGTTACGCGTTTATCTAATATATGAGATAAAGGCATTTTTGCAATAAGAGTTTTACTTGGTTTATCAGGTTCTAAAGTAGGATATGATGCCCGAAAGTCCTTTTTATACTTAAAAAACGCCCTGCCGATATAATCAGTCGCTATATCTGTAAGTTCAGTTTCATACTTCCAACCTTCCCAACCGTTATCTTCTTTAATACTTGTAGGATTGTTATTTAAAATCTTATATACACCGCCAAACATCCATACATCTCTATCGTAATATATTAGCGATATAACAAATTGCCGTCCGAAATTCTTTTTTGTCTGAAACTCTTGCCACTTTTTAAATCCGTCAATCAAAAAGGCTTTATACGGCTCTTTTTTATCTTCTCTACCCGTAGCAAAGTGAACTTTATAATTACTATAATCTTTCTCTTCTATATAAAGTAAATCACTTAAATTTATCATTTGCGTTAACCTGCTTATCTTAAATATCTTAATATATGTTTACTATAACACATAAAATTTACGTTTACAAGAACTATAATACCATTATTGTTTCAAAATCCAAACCTTACAGCAACTAGTGTTCTGACACCGATTATTTTATTCCTGTCTATCGTCGGCATCAGTTTCGCCTGAAAATCCCCGAACTTCTCTTCGCCGTTTTATAATAGCCGCTTTTTTATTTTTGGGTGTTGCGCTTGGTTTGACAATTCGGTTCCCTTGAGAAAGTTACCGAATACAGCGAATCGGATGAGATTACCTCATCAGTCTCGTTATCAATAGACGTCTTCCCCAAGGGGCAGCCTTAACATATCGCCTTTAGACAAAACAACGTCCGTATAAAGTTTAAGTTTTTGCTGGACGAGTTTGGCGTCCTGTACCGCGTTACCGTCCGTATCGGTAAGTCTTTCCACCTTTATTATTCTATTAAAACTTTCCGACGGAGACAGAACTTCGAGTCTGTCGCCTACCTTAAACCTGTTCCGCATTTCTACGAAAGCGTATCCGTCTTTATAATCTAAAACGTTTGCGATAAATTTTCTCGTCCCCTTGCTTTGACTGTCGTCAAAGTTTTCGGTCCTGTCGTTATCGCCGAGTAAATACGCGGTCGTAAACTCTCTGTGCGCCGTCTTTTCGAGTTCGCGTATAAAATATTCGTCCTTAATATTTTCGCCCGTTTTATAGAAAACATCGAGTGCGCGGCGATAAGCGTTTATTACGGTCGCAAGATAGTATTCGGTCTTCATACGCCCTTCGATCTTGAAAGAACAAACGCCCGCGTCCGCAAGTTCTTTTATATGCCGTATAAGGCATAAGTCCTTGCTGTTTAATATATAAGTGCCGCGGTCGTCTTCTTCGATCTCCATATACGCGCCGCTTGATCCTTTTTCCCTTATCTCGTAATTCCAGCGGCACGCCTGAACGCACTCGCCCCTGTTACTGCTCCTGCCCGTCTTATAATCGGACAAAAGACATCTTCCGCTATACGAAATACACATCGCGCCGTGTATAAAGCACTCTAATTCAATATCAGGTACTTTTTCGCGTATCTCTTTAATTTCATTTAAAGAGAGTTCTCTGGCAAGTATTATCCGCTTTACGCCCTGACCTTTCCAAAATTCCACGGCTTTATGGTTTAAGGTGTTCGCCTGCGTTGAAAGACTTATCGGGAGTTCGGGCGCGACGGTTTTGCATACCGCAATAAGCCCTGCGTCCGATATAATAACGCCGTCCGCGCCCGCTTTATTTAAAAACTTAAAATAATCTTCGGCGGCGGTTAGATCGTCGTTTCTCGCGAAAATATTTACGGTAACGTAGATCTTTTTGCCACGTTCGTGCGCGTACTCTATCGCGGAACGCATTTCGCTATCGTTAAAATTCCCCGCAAGAGCGCGAAGAGAAAAATTTTTACCGCCTATATACGCCGCGTCCGCGCCGTAATAAAAAGCGGTCTTTAATTTTTCCATATCGCCCGCGGGGGCCAACAGTTCTATTTTCATTTCAGTTTCTCGGTTATCGCCACGCCGTCGTCTATTCTATAAAGCGTAGTCGAAAGGTTTTGATTTTCCGTAACGGCTTTAAGATAGTTTTGCATACTGTTCTTTATCGTGGCGTGCTTATGCGGGGCTTTGCCTTCCACCATACCGCGATAAAGGACGTTATCCGCAAATATCACGCCGCCGACTTTAAGTATCGGAAGTAAAAACGAAGAATATTCGAAGTAGTGCCCTTTAGGTCCGTCCAGAAATATAAAGTCGTATTCGCCCGTAATAACGGGAAGGATCTCCGACGCGTCGCCCGAAAAGATCTTCGCCCTGTCTTCTAAGCCGAACTCTTTGTAATTTTCTTTTGCGATCCTTATTTTTTCTTCGTCTATTTCGATCCCCGTAAGCGCGGCGTCTTTGCTCGTTAAAAGCATCGCTATACCCGATAGCCCTTCGTTCGTGCCGATCTCAAGTATTTTTTTCGGCTTATATTTTTCCACGGTCTTAAGTAGCAGGTCGAAAGACTCGTCCCGAAGAACAGGTTCGCCCCTTTCTCTCGCCCGCTCTCTCTTTTCGCGGAGTTTTTCTATCATTACACCACCATAACGATAGGAAGGATCATAGGATTCTTCTTCGTCGTCTTATATAAGTAGTTTTTAACGCCGCGTCTTATGATGGACGCAAGTTCGTTTTCGTCCCTTACTGCTTTTAAATCGACGTTTTTTAAGGCGTTCAGTATATTCGCTCTCGCGCCCGCGATTATCTCGTCGGTAACGACCAGCCCCTTACCTATTATTTCGAGAGAAGTAAGTTCGGCGCTCGCTTCTTCGACGCCCACCACTATAACGAATAGTCCGTCTTCGGAAAGGTGTATCCTGTCGCGGAGAACGAAACTGTCTTCTCCGTCGATACCCACGCCGTCCACGAATCTCGATCCCGCTTTGAACTTTTCGCCGCGTTTCAATCTCTTTCCGTCAAGAAGCACCGTGTCTCCTATTTCGGCGATCATTATCTCGCCGTCTTTCATGCCGAGAGACTTCGCAAGGTCGGCGTGCTTTTTCAAATGTCTGTACTCGCCGTGAACGGGTATAAAAAACTTGGGTTTCAATAAAGTATGCAAAAGTTTAAGTTCTTCTTTACAAGCATGTCCCGACGCGTGTATGGGCTCTAACGATTCGTAAATGACTTCCGCGCCCAACCTATATAGATTATTTATCACCCCGTATATCATTTTTTCGTTGCCGGGGATCACCGAAGACGAAAGCACCACGGTATCGTTTTCGCCGATAACGACTTTATTGAACTCGCCGCTCGCCATACGGGTTAAAGCGCTCATGGGTTCGCCCTGCGTACCCGTAGATATTATAACTATCTCTTCGTCCTTAAAATTCCTGATCCTTTCCGCGTCCACCACGAGTTTATCGGGAATATCGAGTTCGCCTATCCTGGCAGCCGCTTCGGCGATATTTATCATACTTCTTCCCGAAAACGCGACCTTTCTGCCGTGTTTTACTGCGAGGTCGAGTATCTGTTGAAGCCTGTGTACGTTCGAGGCAAACGTCGCGATTATAAGTCTTCTCTTCTGGTTTTCGGAAAAGACTCTGTCCAAAGCGTCCTTTACCGCCGATTCGGACAGCGCGTAGCCGTCTATCTCGACGTTGGTCGATTCGCAGAGTAATAGCGTCACGCCCTTTTTCCCTATCTCCGCGATACGCGGAAGATCTATAACTTCGTCTTTTACGGGGGTGTATTCGACCTTAAAGTCGCCCGAGTGGAATACCACGCCCACGGGCGTCGTTACGGACAGCGCTACCGCACCCGCGATGGAGTGGTTCACACCGATAAACTCGACCGAAAAACAACCAAGTTTGATAATTCCGCCCGCTTTCACGCAATTCAGTTTCGCGTCTTCT
The DNA here is from genome assembly GCA_017616925.1 of Clostridia bacterium. Lineage (GTDB taxonomy): Bacteria > Bacillota > Clostridia > Christensenellales > Borkfalkiaceae > UBA1259. The sequence continues at coordinate 4,035 of JAFZXG010000145.1, forward strand.
ATTCTTTGCTCGCGAAGTTTGTTCTCTATAAGCGTTAAGGTAAGTTTCGTACCGAAGATCGGCGCGCCTATATCCTTGCATATATACGGTATCGCACCGATATGGTCTTCGTGCCCGTGGGTTATGATGATGCCCCGAACTCTGTTTCTGTTTTCCGCAAGATAAGTCACGTCCGGTATAACCATGTCCACACCCGGCATGTTGTCGCCGGGGAAAGTAAGCCCCGCGTCGATAACTATAATGTCCTTTCCGTACTCCAAAGCGGTCATGTTCTTTCCTATCTCGCCCACGCCGCCCAAAAATCTTATTTTAAGTTCGTTCTTTCCTTCGCCCTTATTTCCTTCGGTCTTGCCCGAAAAAATATCTTTCCCGCCGACGTTTTTCGGGGACACGGCGGCGATATTTCCATGTCTTTTCGTGGCGCGAACGATCGCGTTCGCGCCGCCTGCTTTGTTCTTCAAATTATTCTCCTTTATATCGAACGAGTGGCGGTTTCCCCGCCGTCCGCTGTCTTTTTAGATAATTATACTCTAATTCGGTCGATTTGTAAACTCTAAAGAACAGAGAAAGTCGTAAAAACGCAAATACGCCCTTAAAACGCTTGAAAAAAAAGTCGTTTGATAGTATAATATTTTGGTAAAACAAAACGATCAAAGGAGTTAACATGAGAGTTTACAATTTTGCAGCAGGTCCTTCTACTCTTCCCCTTCCCGTGCTCGAAGAAGCGCAGAGAGATTTACTCGACTACGCGGGAACGGGTATGTCCGTAACCGAAATGAGCCACAGGAGCAAACCCTTTATGGCCGTCAACGACGAAGCGCAG
>JAFZXG010000146.1 GCA_017616925.1 Clostridia bacterium
ACTCGGTCTGAACGCGAAAATCAAGATCGTAGAACCCAAAACTCTCGTTCGCAGCGAAGGTAAAGCGGTCCACGTCATCGACAACAGAAAGTTGTATTAAAGTTAGTATTTTACTTGTGAAATTAAATTTGTTTATATCAGACATAAAATATAAAAGGAGATAGAAAATGATCGCGAAACAGTTATCGGTGTTTATCGAAAACAGAAAAGGTCGCCTTGGGGAAGTTTTGAGTGTGCTTAAAGAAAACAAAATAAATATTCTCTCTTTAAGCCTTGCCGACACGACGGAATACGGACTTTTAAGACTTATTGTAAGCGACGAAAAGTTAAGTAAAGCAAAACTTTCCGACGCGGGATTTTCGACTATTCTTTCGGACGTTCTCGTGGTAAAGATTTCTCACGAAACGGGAAGTTTGCAAGGGCTTTTGGAAGTTCTTTCCGATAACGACATAAACGTCGAGTATATGTACGGTCTATCCGTAAAGGACGTGAACGCCTTCGTAGTGTTAAAACCGTCGGATCTTAAAAAAGCCGAAAAGATCATTACGGATTGCGGAGTAAAGACGGTATCTTCCGAAGAAATAGCGAACATTTGATTTTTCATGCTTATCGACTTTCATACGCACGTTTTCCCCGAAAAAATCGCGGAAAAAACCATTAAAATTCTGGAAGACATGTCGGACGGCAAAGCCTGTACCGACGGGACTGTCGCGGGACTGTTCAGACAGATGGAAAAAGGCGGCGCGGATATCGCCGTGGCACTTCCCGTTGTCACAAAACCTTCGCAATTCGAAAGCATAACCGAATTTGCCCGCAAAATCAACGAAGACTTTTATCTGAAGGGTAAGGGAATACTTTCCTTCGGCGGAATACATCCGCGTTGCGAAGATATAAAAGGCAAGATGAAGACCCTTAAAGAACTCGGATTTTCAGGCGTAAAGATCCATCCAGATTATCAGGATGCTTTTATAGACGACGAAGGGTATATAGAAATACTCAAAGCGGCGAAGGATCTCGATATGATCGTGGTGACTCACGCGGGCGTGGACGACGGGTATATAGGCAAACCCGTAAAATGTCCGCCCGAACTCGCCTTGAAGGTCATAAAAAAAATCGGACACGAGAAGCTCGTTTTAGGGCATTACGGCGGGCATAAGTTGTGGGAAGACGTTTACGACAAACTTGCGGGAGAAAATGTCTATTTCGATACTGCGTTCACTTTCCACGAAATAGATAAGGAACTTTTTATCAAGATCCTAAATAAGCACGGCGCGGACAAAGTGCTTTTCGCTACCGACTGTCCGTGGCGCGATATAAAAGAAGACGGGGATATTTTAATGTCTTACAATCTTTCTGACGAAGTAAACGAAAAGATCTTTTATAAAAACGCCGAAAAATTACTTAAAATAAAGGTGAAATAATGGAAATAAACGAAAAAGCGTACGGTTTGGGCAGTAAACGTTCTATAATCAGAGAAATATTCGAGTACGGAAAAAAGCGTTCCGCGGAGATAGGCGCGGAAAACGTCTACGATTTTTCGCTGGGGAATCCCAGCGTAGAACCGCCCAGGATCGTGGTAAACACCGTAAAAAAACTGTTGAAAACCGAAAATTCGATACTTCTTCACGGTTATACTTCCGCGCAGGGCGATCAGGGAACGAGAAAGGCCGTCGCGGATTCTATAAAAGGTCGTTTCGGAGTTGATATTACGCCCGATCATATTTATATGACCTGCGGTGCGGCGGCGTCTTTAACTATTTCGCTGAAAGCTGTGCTTAACCCCGACGAAGAGTGCATAGTCTTCGCGCCGTTTTTTACCGAATACAGAGTTTTTATCGAAAACGCGGGCGGAAAAGTCGTTGTTTCCGAACCCAAACAAAGCGATCTTCAGATAGATTTCAAGGACTTTAAAGGACGGATAAACGCGAAAACGCGGGCGGTAATAGTCAATTCGCCGAACAATCCCAGCGGGGTCGTATATTCGCTTAAAACGATCGAAAAACTGTGCGAAATACTTAAAGAAAAGGAAAGAGAATACGGAAAGACGATCTATCTTATTTCCGACGAACCGTACAGGGAACTCGTGTATAACGGCGTGAAAGTACCGTATGTAATGAACTATTACGACGACGCGATAGTTTGTTATTCTTTTTCCAAAGCCTTGTCGCTTCCCGGTGAAAGAATAGGTTATATCGCCGTAAATCCCGCCATGAAAGGCTGTGGGAACGTTTATCTTGCCGTATGCGGCGCGGGAAGGATGTTGGGTTACGTTTGCGCGCCGAGTCTTTTTCAGCAGGTCATAAAGCATTGAGTAAACGCCAAAGTCGACGTAAAAGCGTATAAAAAGAACAGAGATCTGATCTATAACGACCTTACGGAATACGGCTATAAATGCGTTAAACCCGACGGCGCGTTTTACCTTTTCGTCAAGTCTCTTGATGACGACGCGATTAAGTTTTCCGAAAAGGCACGGGAAAAAGATATTCTCGTCGTTCCATGCGACGACTTCGGGATAAAGGGATACGTTCGGATCGCTTACTGCGTTTCTTACGAAAAGATCGAAAGATCTCTTCCGAAATTCAAAGAACTTATAGGGGAATATAAGTAATGTCCGATAAATACGATAGATACCGTTCCGATCCCGAAGAATATAACGAGTGTGAAAACGATTATTGCGATTTAGATCCCAAAAAGATCTGCGATAACTGCGGGAAATGTATCGACGACGGCAAGAATTTTAAGATAATCAAGATCACGGGAATAGAGAAGGAATAAATTAAAGGCTTTGCAACCGCAAAGCCTTTTAATTTTCAATCGTCGTCTTTTTGCTTTCTGTTGGTAAGGTCATAATCTATTGAAACCTGTTTTTTCTGGTCTTCAGTTATAGCGGCGTAGTGGCGACGGGTTGTATTGACGTCCTTATGTCCCAAAACGTTCGCGACGGCGTAAATATCTCCGGTCTGACGGTAAAGATTCGTGCCGAAAGTAGAACGGAGTTTGTGCGGCGTAATCTTTTTAAGCGGCGAGATTATCTTGGCGTATTTTTTTACGAGTTCCTGTACTTGTCTCGTCGAAATTCTCTTATTCTGTAAGGATAGAAACAGTGCTTTTTCTTCTTCCGGCACTTTTTTGTCGTTCTTTCTTAAAGAAATATAGTCAAATAGGGCAGACTTTACTTCGTCGTTAAAATAAAGCACTGCGCGACTTCCGCCTTTCCGAGTCACTACGAAACTCTTCGATTCAAGGTCGATATCGTTTATATTCAGTCCGACAAGTTCGCTGATACGTATTCCCGTGCCTAAAAACAGGGTGATTATCGCAGTATCTCGCGTTCCCGTGGCGTTATGATAGGAAAGTTGCTTTTGAGTGAGTCCCGAACCCGACGAAACGCAATATAAAATATCGCCGATCTCGTCTTTATTGCCGTCTGATTCCAAGCGGATTATCTCTTTTTCGTGGATCTTCGGCATAGAAACTTTGGTCGGTGTGTTTGCCGTAATAACGTTTTTATTAAAAAAATACTTGTAAAAGGCGCGCAGGGTAGAGAGTTTTCTCGCTTTTCCCGTTTCCGTGCAGCGTTCGGTTTTGCCGTTTATCTCGTAATGCGAAAGATAACTTAAATAGTATTCGATATCCGTCGAAGTCAATAGGTCAAGGTCTTTAAGTTCGATATCGTTTATTTTCTTATTCCTGAAAATCTTTTTAGAGAGAAAATCGAAAAACACGCGCAGGTCGTATGCGTAATTTAATCGGGTAAGCGGAGAAGTGTTCTGTTCAACGCCTATAAAAAAATCACGGACAAAATAGGGTAATTCGCCGATTATAGCGTTTGTTCTGACCGTACACGCGATCTCACGCTGTTCAAAATAGGATTTTTGCGCCATTTTTTCAGTTCCTTTAATTTTTTTATGATAGAGTAATTCGCTTTTTATTTCAAATCGACACATATTTAACTATGCGCAAAACACGGCTTTTACGCATAGTTCAGTATAATTATAACATAATAAATAAGATTGTCAACGTTTTTAAAGAATTTGTTCATAAAAATAAGAAAAATAAATATAAAACTGATTTTATTTTAAAAATTTGA
>JAFZXG010000147.1 GCA_017616925.1 Clostridia bacterium
CCCGCGCGATACCGCTTTGGCTACTCGTCGTGATAGTCGTGGTCGCGGCGGTCTTTCTCTTTGTCCTGCTTGCCGTTGTTCTCGATAAGTTCTGCTTTAAAAAAAGCGAAGGCACTCCCGATTCACCGCTGTACGTCTGGCAGATGAAACTCGCGGGATTTCTCGCAAAAAGACACTTAAAGAAAATCGACGTAAGTAAAAACGGACTCGAAAACGTAAAACCGCCGTACCTGCTTGTCGCGAATCATCATTTTTACGCCGATTTTTATTGCGCTTCGCGTTTAGATCCCGAAGCGCGTTTCGCTATCGTAACCAACAGGTATTATTACGAACACACCTTTCTCGGCAAAATAATGAAAAAGACGGGCGCGATACCCAAAAAACTGTTCACGCCCGACGTCGCCGCGGTAAAGGGTATCATAAAGGCGATAAAAGACGGTTACCCCGTCATGATGTTTCCCGAAGGCAGACTCTCGGCGGACGGTTCGCCTTCCCCCGTTCCGTTTTCGACGGCGTCGCTTATAAAACTGCTTAAAGTCCCCGTGGTCATCGCCCGAATAAAAAAGGGATACTTTTCGAAACCGAAATGGCGGAAAAGAGAGACGCGCGGCGAGGCAAAAGTAGAAGTCTATAAGATTCTCACCGCGGAAGATATAGAAAAAACGGACAAACGCGCGATATACGACGAAGTGGTAAAAGGTCTCGCCGTAAACGAATTCGACGAAAAGGTGTGCGTAAAATCGAACCGTAAAGCCGAAGGGCTTGAAAACGTACTGTATATGTGTCCCGAGTGCCGCACGCTTTACTCTACCGGTTCAGAGAAAAACACGCTTTACTGTTCTTCCTGCGGCGCGAAACACGTTATCGGCAGAGACTACTCTTTCGTTTCGGGAACGGAAAAGAATCTGCAAACCTATAACAAAAGGATCATAGCCGAAGAAGAAAAGAATATCGACGGCGTCAACATAAAGATAGACGTAGACGTAAAGATCTTTACGCCGGGAAAGAAAAAACCCCGAAAGGACGAAGGCGTTTTCAGACTCGATAAAACTGGCGTTTATTACGAAAGCGGGCTTTCGGGACTGAAATTCGGGTATAAGCCCTCCGAATTAGAGGCGATAGCCTATTCCGCGGGCGAAGAATTCGAGTTCTATCACGAAAACGAACTTTATTATTTTTATCCCAAAGAAAACCCCGCGATATGCGCCAGGATCTCGGTGCTTTTCGATATCCTGCGCGAACGGGAAAATAAAACCGAACGTTAAAAGGAGAAAAATATGGAAGAACAAAAGACGAACGGACAACCCGTAAAACAAAACGGCGACAAACTTATCGACATCGGGAAAAAGACTTTTCTCTCGGTTTTGGCGCTGCTTTTCGGACTGGTGGTACTGTCGATAATACTGACTTTCGTTCTACCTAAGGGCGAATTCGGACTTAATCCCGACGGCACTACCGATTATTCGGCGTATATACCCATAGAAAACGCGTCGGGCATAAATATCTTCAAGGGTATCTTCTCGCCCGTGCTTATTCTGGGAACGGGCGACGGCATAAACCTTATAATGTTATCGCTGTTCCTTTTAGTGATAAGCGGCGCGTTCCAAGCCATGAACGACTGCGGCGGCATAAAGGTTTTCGTCACGCGGATAGTCAGAAAATTCGGCGACAGAAAGTTCCTTCTTCTTTCGGTCGTTTCCCTTCTGTTTATGGCGTTCGGCGCGTTTTTGGGGCTGTTCGAAGAAATGCTTACCCTTCTTCCCATCGTCGTGATCCTTGCCGTGTCGTTGGGGTACGACTCGTTTACGGGCTTTCTGATCTCAATAGTCGCCTGCGGGTTCGGGTTCTCGTCCGCGATAACCAATCCGTTCACCGTGATCTTCGCGTCGCAACTGATCGGCGTGAATCCCATGGCGGCGTGGTGGTACAGGATCGTTATTTTCATAGTTATGTACGCCCTTTTGGAACTCTTTATATTCGCGCACGTAAGGAAGATATCAAAGTCGCCCGAAAAATCCTTGACTTTCGACCGCGACCTTAAAATAAAGGACAAGATCTTTTCGGAAGAAGTCGTGCCGCGGGAAAACAAAATATTTACCGCGTACACGGTTTTCTTTATCGTGGCTTTATTCTTTACCGTCCTTTGTTCTTCACTCGAATTCTTACGCGATTACACGGTCGTGACCCTTATCGTCGTATTCTTATTCGGCGGGTTTATCTGTTCTTTAATCGCGACGGCGGGCGATCTTAAGTCCACCGCGAAGAGTTTTCTTAAAGGCGTGCTGTCCGCGCTTCCGTCGGTCGCGTTTATTCTTCTCGCTTCGTCGGTTAAGTACGTTCTCGTAGAAGGAAAGGTCCTGCCGACCATCGTCCACGCGATAAACGGCGCGGTGGATTCGGGCAACGTCTATCTCGTCGCGGCGATACTCTTCGCGATCGTTCTCGTTCTCGAATTCTTCATTTCGTCGTCCACCGCCAAAGCGGTGTTCGTAATGTCCATTTTAAGCGTCCTGTCTCTCGGAATAAGCAAGGAAATGCAGGTTCTGATCTACACCTTCGCGGACGGGTACACGAATCTGCTGTTCCCCACTTCGCCCGTGCTTTTGATAGGTCTTTCAATGATAGGCGTGTCGTACTTTAAGTGGCTGAAAAAGTCCTGGTATCTGTTCGCGATAACCTTCGCGCTTGTTCTCGGTTTTATCGCACTCGGTATCGCGGTCGGGGTTTAGAATAAAAACAAAAACCCGTCCGAACGATAGGTTCGGACGGGTTTTTTAATTTTCGGAACAATTAAACCAAAACTTTTGACAGGAAGTCTTTAAGTCTCGGATCTTTGGGACTTGCAAAGAACTTTTTAGGCTCGTTCTCTTCCTTTATGATCCCTTCATCCACGAACAGCACACGGGACGCGACTTCCTTCGCAAACCCTATCTCGTGGGTTACGACGACCATAGTCATACCTTTTTCGGCAAG
>JAFZXG010000148.1 GCA_017616925.1 Clostridia bacterium
GATATATTTCTCCGCGTCATAAATCAGGTCTTTATACTTATCGACGCCTTTAGCGATATCAAACATATTCTCTCCTATTTCTTCAGACTCTTATAATACAGCGCGACTTTTCTTATTGCCTCCACGGTCTCTTTAAGATCCCGTTCCGAGAAAAACTCGTTTACCCGTAGATATATAACCTGTTTAAGTGCCTTTTCGGCAAGCGGACACAAGCCGTCGGGATAGGTTATCTTCCTGTCGTTATACGGACTTTCAAAAGGATATTTCGTGCCGTCGAAAGCGTTTAAGTTTTTGAACATAGGATACTGATACACGCAATTAGTCAGGTAAGTGCTTGCGTTTACGCCTTCGGCGACGAGCGCCTTTAAAAATTCGTCTCTCGAAACGCCGAGTTTTTCTTCTTCTATTCTCATTAAATAGAACCAGTAAGACGACTTGTTGCCTTCTCTTACCTTATGGATCTTAACGCCGTCAAGATCCTTTATGCCTGCGGTCAATCCTTCGCCGTAACGGTTTCTCGACGAACAGATAAAATCGAGTTTGTCGAGTTGCGCGATCGCTACGGCGGATTGCAGTTCGCTTATACGGTAGTTGGGCGCAAGGTACGGCACGTCGCGCTGATTTCCGCCGAAACGGTTATAGTTCTTGTCCGCGAACATAAAGCCCTTTTTGTACCTTTCTTCGTCGTTCGTTATACACATACCGCCGTCTCCCGCGGAAATATGTTTGAAATCGTTTAAACTGAACGCGCCTACGTCTCCTATCGTTCCAACGAGTTTTCCTTTATAATAACTTAAATAACTCTGTGCGCAGTCCTCTACGACGAGTAAATTGTGTTTTCTCGCGACGACCATTATTCCGTCCATATCGCAGGGATTACCCGCAAGATGAACGACTACGATCGCTTTTGTTTTGGGAGTGATCGCTTTTTCCACGTTTTCGGGATCCATATTATACGTTTCGGGATCTATATCTGCAAAAACGGGGATCGCACCCTGGAACAGCACGCCTATTACGCTGCCGAAATCGGTTATGGGCGAAGTGATAACTTCGTCTCCCGGTCCTATTCCGCATAACGCCGTGTGTACCGCCGCCGTGCCCGAACTCGTGGTATAACAGTATTTCATACCGTACATTTCGGCGAACTTTTCGGTAAACTGTTTTGTCTTATTGCCGAAAAAGTAAAATAAAGTGTTCTGTTCGAGCGCTTCTTTAACTTGTTCGAGTTCTTCTTTCCCGAACCGATTGCCCGTAGAATAGGGAACTGTTTTGGCCTTTTTACCGCCGAATAACGCTAATTTTTCCATTTTTTCTCCTTTTTATTTGTTTTGCTTATTTCTCTGTTATTTTTATTACCGTGTTTACGGGCATTACGAAAGACAAATCTTTCGTCGTTTTTACGAGTTCTCCGTCGTGGTTTTCGTCAAGCAGATAAATATCGTACGCGGCGTCCTTTCCGAAATCGACTTTTATTTCTTCTTTTTCCTTTTCGTCGCGATCCGAATAACGAGTGATTATCGCCGTAATCTTCCCGTCCTTATTTACGCCGCAAAGGGAGTAAATATCGGGATAACTTTCCGTACATCTGATCTCGCCGACGAGATCGTAAAACTCGCCGTACCATTTTAACGGATAATACGCTTTAAGCGGACGACAGGTATAAATATCGAACGCACCGCAAAAGATAGACGGACGGGTATCGTAATACATAAGCATATCTACCGACGACTTCTGCGCTTCCGAAATGACCGACGCTACGAACGCCGCGCCTTTCATACCCCTAATAACCCCTATCGAATAGGCAAAATTTGCCGTCCAGTCGCGTATATAATTCCACTCGCTTAAAATACTCTCCGCGTTTTTATACCCGTATTTATCGGCAAACGCCCGCATTTTTTCGGCTCTTGCCATAATACGTGCGGGATCTCCGCAATAGGTGTGCCAAGAGAAAAAATCCATCGGAACGCCGCGTTTTTGCATTTCGGATAAAAACTCTTCGGTCCATACGTCGTCGTAATAACCTTCGGGCGTTCCGGGTTCCGCTAAAGCGGGACCGCCTATCTTAAGATGCGGGAAACGGGCTTTTAAGTGTTTTGCCGTGATCTCGAACAGATCGAAAAACTGTGCTTTAGTTCCTCCCCAGCAACGTTTGTTGGGGCTGTCGTCTTCGTCGAGATTCGGTTCGTTCCATATCTCCCAGTAAGGCATATCTAAAGTAAATCCGTTTGCCCATCCTTCCGTATAGTGCCGTATAACGCGTTCGCAGATCCTTGCCCATTTATGAAAATCTTTGGGCGGCAAAGTGTCGTGTTTTTTTATCTGATGTTCTATACTCTGCCCCAAACGGAAAAAAGTCTTCGTCCCCGTTTCCAGCGTGCAAAGTACGGATTCGTCGGTACAGGCAAAATCGTAACTAACTGGATCGTTTTCGTCGGCGTCGAAGTTCGGGAATATCGCCGAAATATCGTGAACGAACGGGCCGCCGTATTCCATATTGATATTTGAATCGTGATTGCGCGAATACGGTATTCTCGCCGCTTTGTATTCGGCAAAATTCGTCATCCATTGATCTGCAGCGTGCCTTTTATACCAAGGTCCGCCGTTCACGGCGTTAAGTATTTTAAATTTACCGTAAGTTTTAGATAAATCGAATTTTAATACTTTCATACCACTTTCAAGTAATTCTCATTTTACTCTGTTTATACTTCTTCCGTTGTTTTTGATTATATTGTCGGGATGATCTTTATCGTATTTTATAAGTTCGTCCACGTTGTCTTTAAGTTTCTTATAGGCTTCCGCGTACGATTCGACGTATTCTTCGTTCTCGTACTCGAAACGGGGCGCGCACATAAAATCCGTACTATTGAGAATTTCGGTGTTGGGAAGGCTCTTCGGGGGATTAAAGTCTTTCCAGTAAGGATTTTTAAAAGGTCCCAACTTCCCGAACGGACTGTTTTCGCCCGTATAAAGCGGTTCTTTATGAAGTCTGCCGTATCCGCACGAACCGCACTCCACGCCTTCGGCAGCAAGCGCTTTTAAGAACGCGGAAATGCTGACATTCCCGAGATTTTCGGATAAAAAACGCATATAGTGATAAGAATATACCCTTTCCGCCTTTTCGGGAACGGTCTGAAACTCCGTATAGCCCAGATCTTTTATATACGATTCGAGTCTTCTCGCGTTATCGTTTCTTATTTTATTGAGTTCGTCGAGCCTGTGCAGATTTCCTAAAGCGATAGCCGCGGACATAGGATGGATCCTGTGCTTATAGCCCGCGCCCGTCAGCATAAGGTTTCTGTATCCGTAAATATCGGATAAATGAACGATCCTGTCGTAATGACCGAGAGTTACCGCCCTTTCGTAAATTTCCTGATCGTCGGTAACCAGGATCCCGCCTTCGCCGCCCGGCATAGTCTTAAACGCCTGCAACGAAAACGCGCCTACGTCCCCTATTATTCCCTTCTTCTTGCCGCCGTAACTCGCGCCGTGCGCGTGCGCGCAGTCGGTTACGATCTTGATACCGTGTTTCTTTGCCAAAGCCGTTATTTTATCCATCTCGCAGGGAACGCCCCAGACGTGAACGAGAAGTATTGCCTTGGTTTTTTCGGTGATAAGCGGTTCTATGGTCTCGGCGGTAAGATTCTGCCCCGATAACGACACGTCGGCAAAGATCGGGATCGCGTTGTTTACGACGATAGGTCCTACGGTCGCCCAGAAAGTAAACGACGGAACGATAACTTCGTCGCCCGCACCCACGCCCGCGGCGTATAACGCCGCCTGTATCGTCGTAGTCCCGTTGGGATAACATAAGGCGTATTTTACGCCGACGTAGTCCGCAAACTCTCTTTCAAGTTGATAACACACTTCCGAAAGCGATATTTCGTCGTTTTTCAGCATCTTGTTTATAAGCGGATAAGTTTCATCCGCGACCAAAGGTCTTCCCACTCTTTTGTCGCCTATAAGTTTCTTTCCGCCGTTTATCGCTAATTTACCCATAATCCGATCTCCTTATTTTTTTATTTTATAATATTTCGCCAGTCCGCCTTTCGCGGTCTCGCGGTATTTTTTAGAAAGGTCTTTACCCGTTTCGTACATAGTCTTTATCACGACGTCTAACGCCACTTTTCTCGTATCGGCAAGGATCTCCGACAGTTCCCAAGCGTTTATCGCTCTCATAGCGGCTACCGCGTTTCTTTCGATACAGGGTATCTGAACGTACCCTAAAATCGGATCGCAGGTAATCCCAACTGATGTTCGATC
>JAFZXG010000149.1 GCA_017616925.1 Clostridia bacterium
CGTTATGCGTAGCCCCGGTAAGTCGTTTTCCACGCTTATAAGTTCGTCTTTATCTTTTAGTTTTACGGCTTGGTAATACGGCTTTTGTAAGTTGTATTCCTTCCACTCGGTTTTCTTTATCATACCGTCTTTGGTAAAGAACAGCAGCGCGCCGTTCCCGTCTCCGCCCGCGGACACGAACGCTACGGGGTACTCCGACTTTAACGCGTTGGGCGCAACGTCCGAGAACTTACAGCCCCTGTCCCTGAATCTCGACTCGGGTGCGGCATAAACGTCTATCCTGTGGCAGTTACCGAGATTCGTAAACGCAAGCAACACGTCCTTTCCGTTCACTTTCTCTTTGAATTTTATAAATTCGTGCAGCGCGGAATTTTCCTTTACTCTCTTCTCGCAGGAAAGATAGTGCCTTTCGGTCATCTTCTTAAACGTCCCCGCCGCCGTGTAAGCGACGATATAGTCTTCGTCGTCCTGAGTAGCGGTCGCAAGGTCTTCCGCCGAAACTTCGCTTGCGCCGTCTACGATACGGCTGCGCCTGTCGTCGCCGTATTTTTTCTTTATGGCGATAAGTTCTCTTTTAACTATCTCCATCTGCTTTTGTCTGCTTGCGACGACTTCGGTGAGTTCCTTTATCAAAGCCTTTAATTCTTTTAGTTCTTCTTCGAGTTTATAGACTTCGAGTTTGGTAAGTCTCGCAAGCCTTAGATCGAGTATCGCCACCGCTTGCGCTTCGGAAAGCGCGAACCTGTCCTTTAATTTGGTCTTGGCGTCGGCGGTGTTATCCGCGCCCCTTATAATCTTTATCACTTCGTCTATGTTCTTGACGGCGATAATAAGCCCTTCTAATATATGCGCGCGCTCTTTCGCCCGCTCTAAGTCGAATTTGGAACGGCGCAGCACCACTTCTCTCTGATAGCCGACGTAATAGCCTATTATGTCCAAAAGCCCTAACTGACAGGGTTTGCCGTGCGCGATCGCCACCATATTTATGCCGAACGAAGTTTCGAGTTCGGTATTTTTAAATAGATACGCGAGTATCTTTTTGGAGTCCGCGCCTTTCTTTAACTTGACGACGGCGCGCATGCCGTTCCTGTCCGATTCGTCCACCACGTCCGCGATATCGCCCAGAATCTCCTTTTTGTCTTCTTTCATTTCGGAGATCTTTTTAAGAAGACTCGCTTTATTTACTTGATACGGGAGTTCGGAAACGACGATATTCTCCTTTTCGCCGTCCTTTTCGATATTGACTCTCGCCTTTATCTTTATCTTGCCCTTACCCGTCTTATAGGCTTCGTAAAGTTCTTCGCCCGCGACGATATACGCGCCCGTCGGAAAGTCGGGACCGGGGATATATTTCATCATCTCTTTTAAAGAGATTTTGGGATCGTCGATATACGCCACCGCGCCGTTTATTACTTCGGAAAGGTTATGCGTCGGAATATTCGTGGCAAGACCGACCGCGATACCCATCGCACCGTTGACGAGAAGATTCGGGAATCTTCCCGGCAGAGTGTCGGGTTCCATAGTGGTATCGTCGAAATTGAGTCTGAAATTTACGGTGTCCTTATCTATGTCGCGCAGAAGTTCGAGCGCAAGCGGGGCGAGTTTGGCTTCGGTGTATCTGTACGCCGCCGCGCCGTCGCCGTCCACCGTGCCGAAGTTCCCGTGTCCGTCGATAAGCGGGTTTCTCATATTGAAATCCTGCGCTAAATGAACGAGTGCGCCGTACACCGAAGAGTCGCCGTGCGGGTGGAATTTCCCCAGAACGTCGCCGACTATCTTGGCGCATTTTTTATGCGGTTTATCGGGCGTAAGCCCCTGTTCGTACATATCGAAGAGTATTCTTCTCTGCACGGGTTTAAGCCCGTCTTCCACTCTCGGAAGCGCGCGATCCATAATGACGTCTTCCGCGTAAGATAGCATAGATGTCTTGAACACTTCGTCCAAGGACGTATATATCAATCCTCTCTGTTCGTCCATACCTGTTCCCCCTTAAGAACGTTTCATCTTCGAGAACTTGTCTTCTTTATCGAAGTCCGAATTGTCGAAAATGTACTGCTTTCTCGCGGCGACTTCGTCGCCCATAAGCACGGTGATGAGCCTGTCCGCTTCGGCGGCGTCGTCGATCGTAACGCGCATCAGGTTGCGTTTTTCGGGATCCATCGTGGTTTCCCAGAGTTGTTCTGCGTCCATCTCGCCGAGACCTTTATAACGCTGTATCTCGCACTTACCGACTTCGGCAAGGTGGTTCTGCAATTCCTTGTCGGTATACAGATACCTGACCGACTTATTGTTCTTCGTGGCGCGGTATAAAGGCGGCATACCTATATAGACGTGCCCTTCGTTTATTAAATCCCGCATATACCTGAAAAAGAAGGTAAGCAGCAATATGCGGATATGACTTCCGTCCACGTCCGCGTCCGAAAGGATTATGACTTTATGATATTTAAGACTCGAAAGGTCGAATTCCGAACCTATGCCCGTGCCGAGCGCCGAGATAATAGTCGCGATCTCTTCGTTTAGAAGTATCTGGTCTATCTTTTTCTTTTCGACGTTCAAGGGTTTTCCCCTTAACGGAAGGATCGCCTGATACTGCCGTACTCTCGCCTGTTTTGCGCTGCCGCCCGCCGAGTCGCCTTCTACTATAAACAATTCGTTCATTTCGGGTTTCCTGCCCGAACACGCGGCGAGTTTACCCACGAGATTCTTGGATTCTATGCTTTTAGAAGCCCTTGCTATCTCTTTTGCTTTTTTAGCGGCGAGTCTGACTTTCGCCGCGCTTGCGGCTTTATCTAATATCGCCTCGAACACTTTCGAGAGTTTTTTGTTCTTCATAAGGTCCGAAAGCGCGTTTATCGTTACGTTTTCGACCGCGGGGCGCGCTTCTGGATTGCCGAGTTTGGTCTTGGTCTGCCCTTCGAACTGTACGTTTTGCATCTTGACCGAGATTATCGCCGTAAGCCCTTCCTTAAAATCGTCGCCCGTAAAATTGTCGTCCTTGTCCTTAAGGTAATTCTTTTCGCGCGCGTAGTCGTTGAATACCCGCGTGATGCCCGACCTGAAACCCGTTTCGTGCATACCGCCTTCGGGCGTCGGGATATTGTTGACGTAAGAATACAGGCTGTCCACGTACGCGTCGGTGTGCTGTATGGCGAATTCAACGAGTACGCCGTCCTTTTCGGCTTTTGCGTACAGCGGTTGATAGTATAGAGTGGACTTTCCTTCGTTTAAGTATTTCACGAAGTCGATAAGCCCGCCGTCGTATTTATAGATCCTGTGAAAATCGGTGTGTTCGTCGTAAAAATCTATTTCGAGTCCCTTATTTAAAAACGCGAGTTCCTTTAAGCGTTTTAATATGGTCTCGACCGAAAATTCCACGGTCTCGAACACCGTGGCGTCGGGTTTAAAGCGAACGAAAGTTCCCTTTTTATTCGTCTTTACCTTGGTGTCTTTAAGCGGCGCGACGGGAACGCCGGACTTTATTTTGCCCGTCTTCTCGTCCTTTTCGCTTCTGAACTCCATTTCGTAGATCGTACCTTTATAGACCTGAACTTTAAGCCACTCCGAAAGGGCGTTCGTGACCGACGCGCCTACGCCGTGAAGCCCGCCCGAATAACTGTAGTTTTCCGAACCGAACTTCCCGCCGGCGTGAAGTTGGGTAAAGACTACCTGCACGCCGGTCACGCCCGCTTTTTTGTGTATGTCCACGGGTATGCCCCTGCCGTTGTCTTCCACCGACGCGCTGCCGTCGTTATAGAGTTTGACTTCTATCCTGTCGCAATAGCCGTTTGCCGCTTCGTCCACGGCGTTATCGACTATTTCCCAGAGTATATGGTGAAGTCCGCGCACCGAAGTCGTCCCTATATACATACCGGGACGCATACGCACCGCGTCCAAACCTTCTAATATCTTGATGTCTTCCGCTTTATAAGTGTTTTTAGCCATTACTTTTCTCCCTTTTTTTCTTTTCGTCCGTTAAAGCAGCGGCATTATCATACAATGCGACATTACGGACGGACTTACTATATATGCCCAAGAATTGAACGCCCAAGGTCTTTCTACCTTTTCGGCTTTTCTTTCCGCTTCGAGTTCGTCTATTTTGTCCGATTTGCCGCCAAGGTAATTTTGAAGTTTCTCTATCTGGTGTTCGGTTCTTTTAATAAGCCCGCCGATTCTTACGTCCTGCACTTCGAATCCGAAAGGTTTGCACTCTTTATCCCACTCGTCTTTAATAGCCGCGTAAAAAACTTTAAGATAGCCGAGCATTTTTTTATAGTCTTTAATTAGTTCCGTAAGCGCGGTTTTATCTCCGCTTTTATATATTTTTTCCGTTCTTATGCTTAAATCATACTTTATCGAAAGCACTTTTGAAAGAGCGGCGGTCTTTCTGAAAATATAATGAAACTCGCCCGCTCTCTTTTCGGCGGCTTTTATTGACCTCGCGAATTTTTTATATTTCTCCGCGCCGCCCGCCGTAACTCGATTTTCGTAAGTTCCCAAAAACGCGTCGTTATAAAGCGCAATCTTCGACGGGTTTTCAACCCCTACGGCGGACTTTTTGTCGCCGAAAATAAGGTCTATATCGAGTTTCATAAAGTCGTCGAAAGTCGCGCCCGTGATTTCTTTGAATTTTTCCTTTATGCTCTTTAAGTCTTTATTCCCTTTAGCGTATTCCGCGGCGAACATAAGCGAAGGTAACACCGCAAAATACGAACACTCTTTCCCGTCGTCTCCCCAGACGGTAATGGAATAATTCTTTACCCCGTGTTTTATCGTCTGCGGCAGAGACGCCTTTATCGTTTCCATAGAAAAAGTGTTGTGCGGAACGAGCCCCGACCAAGCCCACGCGCCGCCCGCGAACCCCACGTTGTCCGTAAGCGACTTATGAGAATCGAGCATCATATCGTATTTCCTGCCGTCTTTGCCGTAATAATCCCAGTAAACGAGTCTGACGTTTTTCGGAATAATCTTCTTTATCTCTTTCGCTTTTTCGTCTTCTATTTTTTGGTAATACCTGCCGCCGCTTGCAAGACGGAAAAACATATCGCTCCACATTTCTGGATTAAGCCCGTACCTGTCCGCGATTTCGCAAACTTTTTTTAAGTGTCCGATTAAAAGTTCGGTACGGTTTTTATAACCGTTTTTGTCGAGATATCTGCCGAGTCCGACGAGGTGCGCTTCGTCCATACCGATATTTACCCTGTCCGTGTTATAAGTTTTCTTTATCGTGCGGAACATATTGTCGATAAGTTTATAGGTGCGTTCGTCGCCTATCATAAGAATATCGGTATTGTCGTTTATTTTAAGATATTCGGAATATCTGAATATGCCGTTTAAATGCGCGAGCGTCTGTATGCACGGATAGACGGTAACACCCTTACCTTCGGCATAATTACATATTTCCTTTATCTCCGCCTGCGTGTACGCGCCGCGCATATACCCAAACATTTCTTCGCCTTCGACTTCAAAGGTGTCTTCGGTATAAAGCCCCAGACTGTCGTAACCTATTTTGGAAATTATCGAAACGAATTTTTTAAGCGCGGCTACGGTCATTACCCCGTTCCTGCTCATATCGAGCATAACCCCGAAACTGTCAAATCCCTTCATTAAAATCTCCCATTACATAGCGATTGTATATTTATACTTATAAATTATACTATATCTTGTGTTTTTTTTCAACTGTTATTCGACATTTTATCGGTTAAACAGTGTGCGGACGGCGTAAAAAAGCAAAAAAATACCCGCCGTTTAAAAAACAGCGGGTAAATATATGTTTTTTTATGGTTTTAATACATACCGCCCATACCCGCGCCTTGCGGCATAGGGGGTTCGGGTTCTTTTATGTCGGCGACTACCGCTTCGGTGGTAAGGAACACTCCCGCGACGGACGCCGCGTTCTCCAAAGCGCTTCTCGTAACCTTGGTAGGATCGATAATTCCGCTTTCGACCATATCGGTGTACTCGTTAGTTAGCGCGTTGAAACCGTAGTTCGTCTTGTTCGCCTTGATTATCTCGTTTAAGATGACCGAGCCGTCCACTCCGGCGTTGGTCGCGATCTGTTTAAGCGGTGCTTTTACGGCGGCAAGAACGATCTCCGCACCCGTCTTTTCGTCGCCCGAAAGCGTTTTTGCGTACTTTTCTATCACTTTTACGGTCTCTATAAGCGCGATCCCGCCGCCGGGAACGATACCTTCGGCGACCGCCGCCTTGGTGGCGTTCAAAGCGTCTTCGATACGCAGTTTCTTTTCCTTCATTTCGACTTCGGTCGCCGCGCCGACGTTGATGACCGCGACGCCGCCCGCGAGTTTCGCAAGACGTTCCTGCAATTTCTCTCTGTCGTAGTCCGAAGTGGTCTCGGCGATCTGCGCTTTTATCGCGCCCTTTCTCGCCTCGATCGCCGCGGGATCACCCGCGCCGCCGACTATCGTGGTGTTGTCCTTATCGACTTTGACCGTGGTCGCTTTGCCGAGCATATCCATAGTGACGTCCTTGAATTCGTAGCCCAGATCCGAAGAGATCACCGTGCCGCCCGTTAAAATCGCTATGTCTTCGAGCATCGCCTTTCTTCTGTCGCCGAAGCCGGGGGCTTTGACCGCCACGCAGTTGAACACGCCCTTTAACTTGTTGACGACGAGTGCGGCCAAGGCGTCTCCTTCTACTTCTTCCGCGATTATAAGAAGTCTCATACCTTGCTGCGCGATAGGTTCTATAACGGGAAGTATTTCCTGTATCGAAGATATCTTCTTGTCGGTTATTAAAATGACGGGACTGTCAAGAACCGCTTCCATCTTGTCGGTGTTGGTGACCATATACGCCGAAGCGTATCCCCTGTCGAACTGCATACCTTCTACGGTGGTAAGTTCGGTCTTGGTGGTCTTGCTTTCTTCTATCGTGATAACGCCGTCCTTACCGACTTTTTCCATCGCTTCGGAAATAAGTTCGCCCACGGTCTCGTCGCCTGCGGAAATGCTGGCGACCTGCGAGATCGCGTTTTTATCCTTTATCGGCTTACTTATTCTCTTCAATTCTTCGACCGCGACGTCCACCGCGCCCTTTATACCCTTTTTAAGTATGATCGGATTCGCGCCCGCGGCTACGTTTTTAAGCCCTTCGTTTATCATCGCTTGCGCTAAAATTACCGCCGTGGTCGTTCCGTCTCCCGCGACGTCGTTGGTCTTCGTGGAAACTTCCTTAACGAGTCCCGCGCCCATGTTCTCGAACGCGTCTTCGAGTTCTATTTCTTTGGCTATCGTAACGCCGTCGTTAGTGATAAGCGGCGCGCCGTACTTCTTGTCGAGAACGACGTTCCTGCCTTTCGGCCCCAAAGTTATCTTGACCGTGTCCGCCAAAGTATCCACGCCCTTTAAGAGCGCCTTTCTCGCTTCTTCACCGTGTTTTAACTGTTTAGCCATATTTTGCCTCCTTTTATTCTTCCACTACCGCTAAAATGTCGCTCTGACGGATTATCGTAAGTTCTTTTCCGTCCACTTTGAATTCGCTACCCGAATATTTCGAGTAAAGCACCGTGTCGCCCACCTTCACCTGCATTACGATCTCTTTTCCGTCGATCACTCCGCCGGGTCCTACGGCGACTATTTTCGCCATCTGCTGCTTTTCCTGCGAAGCCGACGGCAAAATAAATCCGCTCTTCGTCTTTTCTTCCGTTTCCAGACTTTCGACCACTACTTTGTCGAACAAAGGTCTAACTTTCATTTCTGCCTCCTTTAATTAGCACTCTTTTCCTTTAAGTGCTAACTCTATTATACACACCGAAGTTTAATTGTCAATAAAATGCGACGGTTTTTTAAAAAAAATTCCGACTTTTTATTCTATCGGAATTTTTGCTTTTTTATTGTAAGTTTATGTCGGGCGCAAGGTCGGTATTCTTTTTCGGCTCGC
>JAFZXG010000010.1 GCA_017616925.1 Clostridia bacterium
ACTCAACTCTACGTGCATAACTTTGCGGCAGGTTACGGTACGGAATATCTTTACGCGTTAAAGGACAGATTCGAAGCGGAATATGCGGAAGTCGTTTTTGATCCGAACAATCCTTCGAAGAAGGGAGTTCAGATAATGATCGACGGAGATACCACGAGCGTTCAGCAAAAAATAGCGACGTCTAATTTCGATATATTTTTCGCGGGGATAAATTACGTTCCCGATCTCGTTTCGCAGAACGTTCTTCTTGATATAACCGAATGGATCACCGAACCGCTTACAGAATTCGGCGAAGGAAGATCGATCGAAGACAAGATGTCGGATCCGCAGAAAGATTATCTGTGCATTAACGGTAAGTATTACGCCGTTCCGCATTATTTTGATACGTCGGGGGTGATTTACGATATCGATCTTTTTAACGAATATAACTTGTTTTTAGCCAAGAACGGTTGTCCGAGTGAAGCGTACGTATCTGGCGGGAGTTTCGACGGCGAATATATTTTCACCGATTCCGAAGACGATTTATCGGCAGGGGCAGATGGGAAATACGGTACGGTGGACGACGGACTTCCCGCGACTTACAAAGAATTTTACGCGCTTTGCGATCAGATGGTTTCCGTAAGCGTCGTTCCGTTCATATGGCCCGGTAAATATATGGATATGCATACTACTTACCTGATGGAAAGTCTGAAAGCGGAAGCCGATGGATTCGACGATTTAATGCTTAATTTCACGTTCGACGGCGAAGCGCAAACGCTTATCGACGTAAGTGCCGACGGAACAATAACCGAAAAAGCGACGGCCGCCATCGACAGCGCAAACGGTTACAGACTTTACGAACAGGCAAGTTTATATTATGCGGTAAAATTTGTTGAAACGATATTGAAAAACAATTATTACGAAACGAATTACTGTCTTGATACCACGACGCATCTTCAGGCGCAGGAACACTTTATAAGAAGTAATTTCGACAGTTACTATCAAAAGCCTATCGCCATGCTTCTGGACGGTATATGGTGGGAAAACGAAGCGACCGCCGCGTTTGAAAGGATGGCGAACGTCTATCCCGGGACGAGTAAAACGGATAGAAATTTCGGCTTTATGCCCATGCCAAAACCCACGCAAGAACAGGTAGGCGAAAATCATACCGTTTTGGCGGGCGGACACAGTTTTATTTTCGTAAACAAGAAAACCGGAAACGATCCCGTAAAACTTAATCTTGCGAAAACGTTTTTACAATATGCATGCACGGACGTTTCGCTAAACGAGTTTACGAAGATCACGGGAACGCCCAAGGCGCTGAACTATACGTTAAGCGACGATACGAGAAGTTCCATGTCGAGTTTTACAAAAGGCGTATGGGATTATATCAGCGACGAAAAAACAGATGTAGCGCTGCCGCTTTCGAGCAACGTTATGTTCGTATCCAACGAAGTAAAATTCAGTATCGAGAATAAATTTGCGATAAACCCTTACGGAAGCGTGGTTTTAAGCGTCGTTCGCGACAACGTAACGGCGGAACGGATATTCAATAATATGAGAGCCGTTTATAATCAGGAATACTGGAATTTAAACTACGGCTCCTATTTCAACAAATGATTTTATTTTACGGGGATATAATCAGATGACCGACGAAACACACATTTCAAAATTCAAAAACATTTTCAAAGGCAGAAAATTCAAAAGGAACGCTTTTTACGTGCTTATGATGACTTTTCCCGTCGTTCACTTTATTATTTTCTATATAGTCGTCAATTTCAATTCGTTTTTCCTTGCTTTCAGGGAATATACGCTTTCCGACGGCACGATGACGTGGCAATACTCGCTAAAACATTTTCAGACGATTTTTTACGAACTGACGCACAGTCCGCAGAATATTACGATGGGCTATATGTTCCGTAATTCGTTTCTGGTATTTGCTTTTGAGATTTTGATCATCGTCCCTTTAAGCATTATTTTTTCGTTCTATATCTATAAAAAGCTGCCGTTTGCAAAACTGTTCAAGGTAATAATATTTATACCGTCTATAATTACCGTACTCGCACTCGCCATAGTTTATAACGCTACCGTAAATAACGTTCTTCCGAGCGTATTCGGCTGTGAAAAATTCCTTTTGGAACTATATCCCGACAGAGTGTTCGGCGCGCTGATGGTGTTTACTCTTATGATAAGTTTCGGTGTGAATATCATTATGTACACGAGTACGATGAGTAGTATAGATCAGTCTTTGGTAGAAGCGGCTAAAATCGACGGTGCGGGTTTAGGTAAGGAGTTTTTCAATATTACTCTTCCCGCGTGTTATTCCACGATTTCGGTGTTTATCGTCGTTTCGATTGCAGGGATGTTCGTAAATCAATTACACGCCCACGCGTTTTTCGGATCCGGGTTAGAAGTTAAACTCCGTACGGTAGGGTATTTTTTATTCGTTGAAACGTTAAAAGCGGGAACTTCCATAACTCAATACGGATATTTGTCTGCGTGGGGACTTCTGCTGTCGGCGATAGTGATCCCGCTTACTTTTACGGTGCGGTGGGTACTGAAAAAAATAGGACCGAGTGAGGATTAGTATGAAAAAGAAAAACGGAAAGAAATATTCGGATATAAACGTAGTCATGGCAATTATAGGCGTTATTTTAGGGCTGTTCTGTCTCTTGCTTATCGGAATAATGTTTTTTGCGATAGCGTCTTCGTTTAACGACGTAATGAATTTTAATCGCAATCCGCTTAATATGTTTTCGACTTTCAAGACCGAAAACTATTCCAACGTATTCTTATATATGCAGATAAGAAAGACCATAGGCGGCAGGCAGTTTTATATCAAAGCGCCCGAAATGTATCTTAATTCGGTATTGTTCTCGGTCGGCGCGGCGTTTTCTGCGGTTATTGTTATGTGTACGACTGCGTATATGTGCGCTAAGTACAGAAACTGGTTTTCAAAACTGATAAGCGGCATCGTTATAGTTACGATGATAGTTCCCATCATAGGGAATACGCCGTCGGCGTTGGATATTTCGATCAAACTCGGTTTGTATAACAAAATATACGGTATGTGTATAATGAAAGCCAGTTTTCTGGGAATGTATTTTCTGATATTTATCGCGGCGTTTAACGGTATTCCCGACGATTTCGGCGAAGCCGCGCAAATCGACGGCGCTTCACAGTTTTATACGTACGTGCTTATTTATCTGCCGCTCGTCAGAAATATGTTTTTCACTATGATTATTCTTAATTTTATAGGCAACTGGAACGATTATCAGGGACCGATGCTGTTTATGCCGGATAAGCCGACCATTTCTTTCGGTCTATTTTATCTTACCCAGTATCCCGATAACAGGTTTAACGGCAATACGCCGCTGTTTTTGGCGGCGTCGATACTCGTGGCGTTTCCCACGATCCTGCTGTTCTGTGCGTTCCACGACAGATTACTCGGGAATTTGAGTATGGGCGGTATTAAAGGCTAAAAAAACGAAAAACAATAAAAAAGGAGATAGTTATGTACAAAAAATTGACAGGTTTGGTTTTGGCTTTATTGCTTGTCGTCTCGTTCGCATACGGGTGCGGGGGTAACGGCGGATCACAGTCGGAGACCGACACGTCGGGTTATACTTTAAGCGCGCAAGCGTTAAGCATTGAAATAGGCGATCGCGCGCAGTTGTCCGTTATAGGTAAAAACGTGGACGCGTCAGCGGTAGAGTGGGAAAGCGGAAATCACCTTAAAGCAAGCGTACAGGGTGGGCTTGTAACGGGCGTTTCGGAAGGCAGGACGTTAATAATCGCAAGATACGGCGGTAGTGAACTGTATTGCGTGGTTACCGTATTACCGATCAACACCGCAGTTCCCGTGCTTATGTTAGATACCGAAGATCTTATCATGCTTAAAGGCAGTCAGGCAAACAGGGTCGCATTCGTTAAATACGACGGCAATCCCGTTTCGGCGGAGATAACTTACTTTAGTTCCGACGAAAACGTCGTTACCGTTGACGGCGGGATAATAACAGCGCGGGGAGTGGGTACGGCTACAGTAACCGTAACTTCTTCGTATAAAAATGTCAATCTATACGAAACCATAGAAGTCAGTGTAAACGATTTTCTTATTCTGTTCGACGAATACGAGTTTACTCTCGGATTAAATCAGTCCAAAGTTCTGGAAGGAAAACTATGGACGGTGGATAACGGGATAGTTTCGGGCGCGGCATTTACTTACGGACTTAACGACGAATCGGATTCTTCCTACGTAAATATAGACGGCGCGACCATTACGGTAACGGCGTTACCGTCCGAAGACAAAACCGTCGGAATTATAGTGAATTGCAGCGCGGGCAGCAAGGTTTACACCGACTTGTTACAACTTAAAATTGCAGGTTAAAGGAGAGAAAAATGATGTTTAGTGTTAAGATGAAACGATTTTTTATTTCGGCATTGATCTTATGTATCGCGCTTTTGGGGATCGTGACCTTCGGGATCACAGCGACGGTCAAAGGTGCGGAACTCAGCGAGATCACGTTAGAAGAAAGATACAACGTCGGCGAGAGTCTTCGGATCCCCGCTGCCGAACTTACGATAGACGGTAACGCCGTACCCGCGAAAGCCGTTCTCATTATGCCGAACGGAAACGCCGTATCGGTGGACAGCGTGGTTTTCGCTGTCGCGGGGCGTTACGAACTGCGGTACGAAGCCGAACTGAACGGTAAGATTTACCGCTGTTCCAGATATTTCGACGTTGACGAAGAGAGATTTGCGGTAAGCGGCAACGCAAGTTTTACTTATGGAGAAAACGCTTATCTCGACGGTGTGAAAGGTCTGAACGTAAAAATGGGCGAGACGGGCGTGTTCAGATACAATAAGCCGATCGATTTAAGAAATTATACCGCTGACGATTACTTCATTAAGTTTTACGTAACGCCTAAACAGACGGGTCAATGCGAGATGGGCGCGGTCATAATCGATCTTATCGACGCGCACGATCCGAATAACGTTCTCGTACTGTCCACAAACGGAATATTCGACACTTACGTTCACGCCAAGAAAATATCTATGGCAAGATGCGGTGCGAATGGTCAACCCTTAACGGCACTTCGCGCGACCTATAACGACGAAGAAAGCCGTTATCCCTTTACCGGACTCTTGGCAAATAACCATGCCGATTACGGTGTAGATATCAAAACGAGTATGTACGCTTTGCCCGACGTGCCGTTTATCGACTCTTTCGCGGGATTCAGATACGATACGGAGACCAAATCCGTGTACTGCAACGGATCGCCGTTAAGAAGAGATTACTATAACAATAAGAACTGGTACGTGGACGAACAGCAGTTGTATCTGGACGCAGTCGCGGCGGGTAAGCCCACGATAGATTTCGTTGCCGATCTCGACGATCCGAATATGTTTACGGATCCTTGGGGCGGGTTTACCACGGGCGAAGTCTTTATGGAGATACATTTTGAAAAAATGTTCGCTATGGAAGGCAATATTTTCATTACTTCGGTAGCGGATATCGAAGGGGAAGAGTTCAACGCGGCGCAGACGATCGATAACTCCTTGCCGTTCATCGATATCGACTATAACGGGTACGACGGAAACGATCTGCCTTTAGCGGTCGTAGGTTCTCCTTACACCGTTTTAAGCGCGAGATCGCTTGACGCGTATAACGCGAATTCGGTAATCAAGACCAAGGTGTATATGGCTTACGGAAGTAAAAACCGTGTGGAAGTAAAAGTTTCGGACGGTGCTTTCGTTCCCGTTTACGCGGGCGACTATTATATAGTTTATTCTTCTTGCGGCAGGTACGGCGACGTCGTGGAAAAGGTTCTGCACGTCAAAGCAGTGGAACCGTCTGAAGTCGAACCGCTGTCGGTTTCTTTCGACGATCAGGCGGTAAGGATCGGAAAAACGGGTGAAAATATACCGATAGCGGACTATACCGTTTCTGGCGCGATAGGGCGTGCGGACGTAAACGTAACGCTTACCTTTGAAAGCGAAACGACAGCCGCGGGATCTAAATTCGCACCCGCAAAGGCTGGAACCTATACCGTGAAATATTCGGTAAAGGATTTTGCGGGCAGAACGGACGAAATCTCTTACGACGTAAACGTTTCGGTTTACGGCGGTCCTGTGTTCGTCGATTATCTCGAATTGCCCGCGTATTTCAGCGCGAATATGAAATACACTTTGCCCGAATACTATGCATACGAACTTACGACCGGCGTTGCCTTACCCGTAAACTGCGGATACCCTGAAATAACCGATAAAGACGGCACGCGTACTCTTACGAGTTACGAATACACTCCGACAGCGGCAGCCGACGGAGATATTATTACCGTAAGGTACAAAGCGCAGTTCGGCGGAATAACCGAAACGATCGAGCGTGAGATCCCGTGTTATACGGTGTACGACTCCGCGGCTAATACTGTCGATCTCGGCAAACTGTTCGTAACGGGTTCAAACGTTTCCGTCGATAAGAGAAACAATCATATACGGTATTCTTTTGATAGCGACGCGACTCTTAAATATATAAACGCGTTCGACTTTACGCAACTCAATATATCGTTTAACCCGATAAGCGAAGACGGTGACGCGGATTTTGAGAAACTCGTTATCAAGTTGCAGGGTGTTTCCGATCCCGATCAGATAATAAAGATCGATTTCGTTCCGACCGTGGACAATAAAACTCTCGTTTCGGTTAACGGCGGAGAACCGAGAACGGTAAACAACAGCATACTTACTAACCTTAACAACAGGTTTTCCGTTAAATACGATAAAGGCGGAGTTAACATTGCGGCGGGCATTACCTTGTTTGCGGACGATTTCGATGGATTTACGGGCGATAACGTCTATCTTACCATGGAATTCGTCGGGGTAAACGGACAGACGGTATATTCGTTTTCAAGTATCAACGGACACAATTTGTCAGGAACGAGTAAAGACAACGTCGCACCGATAATACTGCTTAAAGGCATTTATTCGGGTGAACTGCCTATAAATACCGAACATACTTTCTCGGCGCAAAAGGCGATGGACGTCGTAGATCCCAACGTAACTGACGTTAAATTTACCCTTACCGACGGCAACGGCAATTTTATGTACTACGTAAACGG
>JAFZXG010000011.1 GCA_017616925.1 Clostridia bacterium
TATATCGATTTTTGTCTAAAAGTCAACACTATGCGCGAATATTTAATTATATTATGCTTCGCACGCGAGAACGGGTTACTTTACGACGTAATCTGTGAGTGTCGCCCCGTCGTAAATAAGGTGGTAATCGTGTTTTTCGTTCTTCTCGATATCTTTCAAAAAGACTCTTAAATCTGCGATAACCCCGTAATTTTTTTCGGAAAGCACCCACGGTATCGGTTTTAAGTCAACGATCCCTTCTTCCGTACCGACGGGAAAAATCAAATCGGGTTTCTCAACCCGAACCGTAAAGGCGTAGCCTATCTCGTCGTCGTAGTTCCAGGTAAAACGGGAAACGCGTTCGGGCGAAACGATTTTTATTCCGCTCTCTTCAAAAACTTCGCGCACACACGCCTGTTCGGGCGTTTCGCCGCGCTCGACCTTGCCGCCGACCACGTTCCACATACCCATAAACGGCGGCCTGTTTCTGTTTATCATTAAAAGTTTTCCGTCTATAAAGACGAAACACATTACCGCTTCTCTCACAAATTTCCCTCCAGACCGCGTTCTGCTTTTTTGGAGTTGATGTCGTTGAGTTTTTTAAGTTCGTAGAACTTTCCGCGCTTTTTCATAAGTTCTTCGTAAGTGCCTACTTCGGCGATCCGTCCGTCTTCCATTACGATTATTCTGTCGGCATCCCTTATGGTAGAAAGCCTGTGCGCAACTATAAACGTCGTCCTGCCCTTTATGGATTTCGCGATCGCCTGCTGAACGTGGTATTCGGACACGTTGTCGAGCGCACTCGTGGCTTCGTCTAAAATAAGTATTTTCGGGTTTCTTATAAGGGCGCGCGCTATGGTAACGCGTTGTCTCTGCCCGCCCGACAGTTTGTCGCCGCGTTCGCCGACTATGGTTTCCAACCCGTTAGGAAGTTGATCTAAAAATTCGCCTATATTCGCGAGTTCCACCACCCTTTGAACATCTTCTTCGCTGTATTTGTCAAGACCGTAAGTTATGTTTTCCTTTATCGTCCCCGAAAACAGTACCGCGTTCTGCGGAACGACCGATATATTATGCCTGTACTCGCTTAAATTGTAATCTTCGATAGATTTTCCGTCGATATAAAGAGTACCCGAAGTTGGCTTTAAAAAACCTATTATCATATTTACGAGCGTGGTTTTCCCCGATCCCGAAGAACCGACTATCGCGATGCACTCGCCGCTCTTTACGTCTAACGACACGTCGTTTACCACGAGTTTTTCGGTGTTGGGGTAATGATAATCGACGTGATCGAATTTTACGTTGCCTTCGATACTATCGACTTTCGTCTTGCCTATACTGATCTCGACTTCCCTCGCACTCATAAGTTCCGATAGCGAACTTGCCGCTTCCTGTCCGGCCGCAATCGTCGGCAACTGGTTTACCAGCGCCGTTACGTACGAACTTATCGAAGTAAACATCGATTGATATAGTACTACTTCGCCTATCGTTATGTAACCGTTTAACGCCAGAACTATACAGAAAACCAGACAGCCTGCGGAAAGTATAGCGTTCACGACCCACGCGCTCGCGCCGAAAGCCGCGTCCGCCTTATCCATTTCCATGCCGCTGTTTTCAAGAACCCTGATAGTATGATCCATAGAAGAAATTTCGGTTTGTTCTAGTCCGTGCGCCTTCGTTACCGCGATCATTTCCATCATGGTAGAAAAACGGATACTCATACTTTCGAGTTTAAGACGATAATCCTGATTTCTCTTTCTGATCTTTTTTCTGAAAGCAAAAGAAAGCCCTACGTTTACGGGTATCACGAACAAGAAGAAAATGGCGACGATCGGATTTTTATAGGCGGAAATTATCGTGGCGACCACGATACCGATAACGTTCGGGATTATACTATATAAAAAGACGTAAAACATATCGTCGAACTTTTCGAGATCTCTTAAAAACTTGGATTGGATTTTACCGGATTCGAGATCTTTATAGTAAGTCAAAGACAACGATTGAAGTTTTTTTATTACTACGCTCTTCTCTCCCGCCTTTACCCTACGGCGCATTATACTTATAACGTGAGTACGCCACATAGTCGTCGGAACGTTCTGAACGATCACGACCGCTAAAATAACGACGTATATAAGTAACTGATCCCAAACCGCTTGATCCACACCGTTCGGGGAACTTAACGCCACCGTGGCGAGATCTATGATACTCGCGGTAAGAACGGGCGTAACGAAAACGGGTGCCGACTGCAAGAGATAAATAAAAGACGAGTAAACGATCTTCCAAAAATTGAGTTTCACTATTTTCAGAAAAAAGTTTGACTTCGTCTTACCGTTTCTTCCCGTTTCTTCGGAAAACAAATGATCGTAGTCGGGAATAAAGTTCTTCGATGCGATTTCCTTGTTCATGCCTTCCATGACAACCCTCCAGAAAAGGCTCAAACAATAATTGTAAGTTTGTTTTCTTTGGTATATTTTATCATTACGATTTTACACTTGTCAACGGAAAACCCGTACAAAAACTCATTTATTTTTGAATAATCAAAAATTGTTTTTACTCGAACAACAAGAGTTTAATAATAACCGCTTATTAAAACCAAAAAAGGAGCGATACGCTCCTTTTTTTGTTGCGTTTAATCTTCTAAACCCAAAACAAAATCCGTAGTTTCGTTAAACAGTTTTGCAACCGCAATTATCGCGGAAGCGGTCGGTTCGGTTTTACCGAGTTCCCATTTTGCCACCGCGGACTGACTTACACCGAGTTTTATCGCGAGTTGCATTTGACTTAATTCCCTGCTTTCCCGCAATTCTTTCACTCTTTCCTTAAATTCCATATTCATATTATATAGAATTTAAGTCTTAAAATACTTGACAAGTCTTTTAAGACTTGATAATATAAAAAAAGGTAAAGATAGAATATGACAAAGAAACAGTTAAAAAGGCATAGAACACTCGTAATTTTAGGGTTGCTAATCACAATTTTCGCCGGGCCGATAGGTGCATGCAGCATTATATTTAATGGCATAGATTTTGAATCTAAAATACTAACCATAGCGATAATCTTTTTGACAGAACTTGTTTCATACGCCGTTTTCAGTACTTTGCTTTATTTTTTAGACAAAGAATTATACGACGAAAAACTGGAAGACGATAACGAAAA
>JAFZXG010000150.1 GCA_017616925.1 Clostridia bacterium
ATTGTATTCGGCGACCAAAGCGCAAATTTTCATAAATATATCTCCGAAATAATTTACTTTTCCGCATAAAAGTTGTAAAATGTTAAGTAGTGCGAAAAATAAAGTTTACTTTTATATTGTACAACGTTTTCGCAAAAATTTCAAACGAATTTATATTTTTAATAAGGAGCGGAATTATGGCGGATATTTTATCTCAAATTAAAGAAAGGGCTAAACTTAAAAACAAGAACATCGTTTTAACCGAAGGCGAAGACAAAAGAGTCGTCGCGGCTGCGGTGCAAGTGGTTAAAGAAGGCTTTGCGAGAATCACTCTTCTCGGCAATAAAGCGGAAATCGAACAGGCGAACGCGGGCGTGGACCTTACGGGCGTAAACGTAGTCGACCCCAAGACTTTCGAAAAGACCGACGCGTATGCCGAAATGCTTTATAAGTTAAGAGAAGGCAAAATCAATAAAAAGACTAATCTTCCGGAATACGCGGACGTGGCGCAAGCAAAAGCGGCAATCCTTAAAGACTACGCTATGTACGGTGCGCTTATGCTTAAAGCGGGCGACGTAGACGGTATGGTTTCGGGCGCTTGCCACTCTACGGCAAATACTCTTCGCCCCGGTTTGCAGGTAATTAAAACCGCGCCGGGCATTAACACGGTGTCGAGTTCGTTCATTATGATAGCGCCCGCACCGCATAAATATAATCCCGACGGTGTTGCGGTGTTTGCGGACTGCGCTATTAATATTGAACCGGACGCTAATCAGCTTGCGGATATCGCTATTTCTTCGGCGGCTACCGCGAAGAACATTGCGGGTATCGAACCGCGCGTCGCTATGCTTTCTTTCTCCATAAAGGCAGCGGAAACGACGACAAATACTTTAAGTCCGTTCCCAAGATGCAGGAAGCGACCGCGATAGCAAAAGCCGCCGCGCCCGATCTTAAACTCGACGGCGAATTCCAGTTCGACGCCGCGGTATCCGAAGAAGTGGGCAAGTTAAAAGTCCCCGATTCAAAAGTCGCGGGAAAAGCGAACGTGTTTATTTTCCCGAACATTAACGCGGGGACCATAGGCTATAAGATCGCGCAGAGATTCGGCGGATATATGGCGCTCGGTCCGATATGTCAGGGATTTGCTAAGCCCATAAACGATCTTTCCCGCGGTTGCAGCGCGGACGACGTGGTCGCGGTGATAGCGATAACCGCTTTGCAGGCAAAATAATTATGCCTAAAACGTACGCGGATATTCCCTACGGTGAAAAACCGGCACAGAAACTTGATATTATAGTTGGCGAGTCCGATAAAACGGTCGTCTATATCCACGGCGGCGGGCTTACGGGCGGAGATAAGAAAACCGATTTTCCGTTAATTAAAGAATTGTCAAAAAAGGGATATTCGATCGTTTCCGTGGGTTATACGCTTTATCCCGAAGCAAAGTTTCCCGATTTTATAAACGATTGCGCGCTTGCGCTAAGATTTATCGTAGATAATGCGGAAAAATACGGCTACGGTGATAAAATCTCGATAGTCGGCGGATCGGCGGGCGCTTATATTACGCTGATGCTGTTTTTCGACGAAAGATATCTTTCGGCGGTAGGGCTGACAACTTCCGATTTCGTCGGTTTTCTTTCCGACAGCGCCCAACCTACGACGCATTTTAACGTTCTTAAAGAACGCGGGGAACCGACTTACGCGATAAGAGTGGACGCCGCCGCGCCGCTGTACTTTATTAAAGAGAAAAACTACGGCGCAAAACTGTTTGTCGTTACCTATACGGACGATATGTTTTGCAGAAAAGAACAGAACGAAGTGCTCGACAAAACTTTGATCTCTTACGGCGTGGAACACGAATTTTTCTTACTTGACGGAGGTCATTGTTCGGGCGAGTGGGAAGACGAAAACGGAACGGTGCGACTCGTTCCGATCGTTGAAAAACTTTTCGGAAACGAATAATAATAAAGCCGACGGGAAGTCGGCAAATATAATAGCAAAGGAGCAAGAAAATGAAAATACTCGTAATAAACGCAGGCAGTTCTTCGCTTAAATATCAACTTATAGATATGGAAAACGAGTCCGTAATATTAAAAGGACTCTGCGAAAGAATAACTTTTAAGGGCAGCGTGCTTACGCAAAAGACTTTTGACGGCAGACAGACGGTCATAGAACAAGATATGCCAACGCATAAAGAGGCGATGGAACTCGTCCTTAAAGCGATGCTCGACAAAGAAAACGGCGCGCTCTCTTCGGTGGACGAGATCGGCGCGGTGGGACACAGGGTACTTCACTCGGGCGAAGATTTCAAACACTCGGTCGTGATCGACGACGAAGTGATAAAGATCTGCGAAAAGAACGCCGAATTAGGACCTTTACATATGCCCGGCAATATCGCGTGTATAAAGAGTTGCAGGGAAGTTATGAAAGGCGTGCCTATGGTCGCCGTGTTCGACACGACTTTCCATTCTTCTATGCCCCCGAAAGCCTTTATGTACGGCATTCCTTACGAAGTTTACGATAAGTATAAAATAAGAAAGTACGGTTTCCACGGCACTTCGCATAAGTTCGTATCCGAAGAAACGGGCAAGTATCTTAAAAACCCGAACGCGAAAATGGTGATATGCCATTTAGGCAACGGCTCTTCTATCTCCGCGGTAAAGGACGGCAAGTGTTTCGATACGTCTATGGGCCTTACCCCGCTTGAAGGACTCGTAATGGGAACGAGATCGGGCGACATAGATCCCGCGGCGGTCGATTATCTCCGCGTTAAAGTGGGACTTGATCCCGACGAAGTGGTAAACTATCTCAACAAAAAATGCGGTATGCTCGGCATCTCGGGTGTGTCTTCGGATATGAGAGACTGCACCGAAGCTATGAAAGCGGGTAACGAAAGGGCGAAACTCGCTATCGAAATGGTGGCTTACAGAGTTAAAAAGTACGTCGGAAGTTATATCGCGGTTTTAGGCGGCGTGGACGCTATCGTCTTTACGGGCGGTATCGGCGAACACGCGGCGCACGTTCGCGCAATGATAATGGAAAATATGGAATACTGCGG
>JAFZXG010000151.1 GCA_017616925.1 Clostridia bacterium
GAGGCGAACCGACTTTACACAGCGATATTCCCGATTTTTGAGAAAAAATAAAATCGCTTGGGTTTAAAGTAAAGGTCGATACCAACTGAACCGATCCCCAAACGGTAAAAACGCTTTATGAAAACGGACTTGCCGACTACTTTGCGATGGATATAAAAAACGACAAAGAACATTACGGCGAAATTATAGGTATCACCGACTACGATACGAAAAAAGTCGAAGAGACCGTTTCGTTCTTTTTATCGGGGAACGCGGATTACGAGTTCAGAACGACTTTGATAAACGAATTCCATAAAGATAAGAATATTGAAAAGATCGGCGAGTGGATAAAGGGCGCGAAAAGGTATTTTCTGCAAAAGTTTAAAAGCGGCGATAATTGCCTTGCCCCCGCGGGACTTTCGGAAGTGCCGAAAGATACCGCGGAAAACTTCATCGAACTACTGAAAAAAGACGTACCGTCCGCTAAACTTCGCGGTTATTGATATTATTAAAGGAGAATAAAATGTACTTCGTCTTTGCCTGCCTTGCTTTGCTGTTCTGGAGCGGATCCGACCTTTTCTCCAAACTCGGCACCTACCAAAAGGACAAATCAAGCCACTGGAAAGTCATCTTTTTCGTGGGTTTAATTATGGGACTTCACGCGATAATCTGTATCGCGGTAAGCCCGCTTATCCCCCCGTTAGAAGAAGGCGCGGACGGCGAGTGGTGGCGGAGTTTAATTTACACCGACTTTACGCCGATGGATTTTATTAGGTATCTGCCCGTTGCCTTTATCTATCTTGCCGCGATGGTCGTGGGCTATGTGGGGCTAAGGTTCGTAGAACTCTCCATTTCTTCGCCCATCTGTAATTCTTCGGGTTCTCTCGCCTTCGTTATCTGCGTTATTTTGGGCTGCGCGGGGCTAACAGAACTCGAAAACAGCGAACTTGCGTTCACTATCGTCGGTGTCGTTCTTATCACGATAGGCATAATCTTTTTAAGTTTCGTCGAATATAAGGAAGACGAAGAGATAAAATTAAAGCGGCAGAATCCCAAATATTTTAAGTACACCAAGAGTCTTTGGGCGATACTTATACCCGTTATCTATTTAATAATGGACGCTCTGGGAACTGTGGGCGATCAGGTCGTCGCCGAGTTCGAGATCTTCGAGATATCAGAGTACGCCGCGAACACCGCGTTCGAGTTTACTTCGCTTTTATTCGCGGCATTTGCGTTTATCTTCGTTAAGTTTATAAAAAGAGAAAAGTTCTTCTCTATTCCCAAAGAAAACACCCGCTCGCTTATTCTCGGCGGAACGTGTGAAACGTTTGGGCAGATATTCTATATGGCGGTTATGTTTTCGGACTTCAAGGCGGGTATGCCTATGATCTCCGCGTACTGCGTCTTATCGGTGGTATGGAGTAGGATATTCTTAAAAGAAAAACTCTCCGTTAAACACTATATCGCGATATTTATGACCTTTGCGGGAATTATTCTTCTCGGTATTTTCTCACCCGTATAACTAATAACGGTAAAATAAATCAGCCGACGGCGCGCCGTCGGCTGATTTTTTAGTTTTATATTTTAAGTTTTTTAGCCGTCTATATACAGCGTCGCTTTGGTGGCGGCGATCCCGCCGTACGCGACTGCGGTTATTACCTGTCGAACCGC
Organism: Clostridia bacterium; assembly: GCA_017616925.1. Classification (GTDB taxonomy): domain Bacteria; phylum Bacillota; class Clostridia; order Christensenellales; family Borkfalkiaceae; genus UBA1259. The sequence continues at coordinate 1,651 of JAFZXG010000151.1, forward strand.
TTTCGTTCTGCAATCGCCCGCGACGAACACGCCTTCGGTTCTCGTCGTGCAGTTCTCGTCCGCTATAATGTACCCGTCCTTATCGAGATCGACTAAATTCGCAAACGCCTTGTTGTCGGGGATTTGACCTATCGCCACGAAAACCGCGGGGATCTCGTGCGTTTTGACGTTGCCGTCCTTATCCTTATAGAGTATCGCGATAAGTTCCTTGTCGCCCACGAAATCCACGACCGAAGTATTCGGTCTCCACTCCACGTTCGTCCTTTTCTTCATCGCGGTGACGAGTTGTTTATCGCCGAAGAATTTATCGAATAAAGTATAGACGTAAACTTTTTTGCAGTATCCCGAAAGAAGAAGAACGTACTGAAGGGCGGTGTTCGCGTCGCCTATAACGGCGACTTCTTTGCCCTTATAAAACGCCCCGTCGCATATCGCGCAGTAATAGACGCCTTTTCCTACGAGATCTTCTCTATTAGACTGCGTGCGAAGGTGCTTGTGTTTTACGCCAGTTGCAAGTATTACGGACCTTGCCTTATACTCGTTGTACTCCGTCTTTACCGTAAATATCTTATCTTCGCCCTTTTCGATACCTACGACGTTCTCGACTTCGAGTTCCGCGCCCTGCGCGATTATCTGTTCGTAAAGATTGTCGGCGAACTCTTCTCCGCTTATTTCCTTTATGGTGGGGTAGTTCTCCAAGCGCGGCGACGTCGCTATCTGCCCGCCCAAACTCTCTTTTTCAAGTACCAGAACGGTTTTATCGTTCCGTCTTGCGTAGAGCGCGGCGGTCATGCCCGCCGCGCCCGCGCCGATGACTATAATATCGTAGATCTCTTTCATTATTTTACGCTCTCAATATATTTTCTTATCTCACTCGCGTTGTCGTAAGCCTTGTATCCGCTGCCTTCGGGAACTAAAAGCGTGGGCGCTTTCTTCACGCCGTACTTTAAGGTCGTTTCCTTATCTTCTTCGGCGTCCACGACGGCGTACTTTATCCCCGCTTTATCAAGCATCATTTTAGACGTTTTGCAGTTAGGGCAACCCTGTCTCGTAAAAAGCGTAAGCCCGTCGAGTTCCGCGGTTTCGGTCTTGGGCTTTTCCGAGTCGCAATCGGCGTGCGCTTTCTTCTCGAAATGAGAATTCGCTATATCGTAAACCTTTCTGTCGGCGAATTCCTGTCTCTTTCCGTCGTTCCAGTTCTGAACGGGACGATAGTATCCGGTTATACGGCTGTAAACTTCGGTGGTTTTGCCGCAGATAGGACAGGAATACACTTCGCCCGCGATATAGCCGTGTTCCGAACATACCGAATAAGTCGGCGACATGGTGTAGTACGGAAGCCTGTAATTTTCCGCGATCTTACGGACTAAATTCGCCGCCGCCTTCCAGTCGGGAAGTTTCTGTCCCAAAAACGCGTGGAAAACAGTACCCGAAGTGTATAAAGTCTGCAATTCGTCCTGTATGTCGAGTGCCGAGAATATATCTTCGGTAAACCCTACGGGCAGGTGCGAACTGTTGGTGTAGTACGGCGTTTCGTTCATATCGGACGCCGTGATTATATCGGGATATCTCTTTCTGTCGTGTTTGGCGAGCCTAAAGGACGTAGATTCCGCGGGAGTCGCTTCAAGGTTATAAAGGTCGCCGTACTGTTCCTGATAGTCGGACAATTTGTTTCTCATAAAGTTGAGAACGTCTTTGGTGAATTCCTGCGCTTCGGGAGTGGTAAGATTTTTCCCTATCCACTTGGCGTTTAAGCACGCTTCGTTCATACCGACGAGTCCTATCGTGGAGAAATGGTTGTCGAAAGTACCCAGATATCTCTTGGTGTAAGGATAAAGCCCCGCTTCCAAAAGTTTGGTTATGGTGTCTCTCTTTACCTTTAAGGATCTCGCGGAAATATCCATTAAGCGTTTTAATCTCTCGTAGAACTCTTCCTGCGTTTTTGAAAGATACGATATTTTCGGCATATTGATCGTAACCACGCCGACCGAACCCGTGCTTTCGCCGCTGCCGAAGTATCCGCCCGATTTTTTACGGAGTTCTCTTAAATCGAGACGAAGCCTGCAGCACATAGAACGCACGTCCGACGGTTCCATATCCGAATTTATATAGTTTGAAAAATACGGAGTGCCGTACTTTGCGGTCATCTCGAAAAGAAGTTTATTGTTCTCGGTCTCCGACCAGTCGAAATCGCGGGTGATCGAATAAGTAGGTATGGGATACTGGAATCCCCTGCCGTTCGCGTCGCCTTCTATCATTATTTCGATAAAGGCTTTATTGACCATCGCCATTTCTTTTTCGCAGTCTTTATATTTAAAATCCATTTCCTTTCCGCCGACGATCGCGTTCATTTCGGCAAGGTCGTTCGGAACTACCCAGTCGAGCGTGATGTTGGTAAACGGCGACTGCGTACCCCAGCGGGACGGAGTATTTACGCCGTAAATAAAGGACTGTATGCACTGTTTTACTTCTTTATAGGTAAGATTATCGGCTTTGACGAACGGCGCAAGGTAAGTGTCGAAAGACGAGAACGCCTGCGCACCCGCCCACTCGTTCTGCATAATGCCCAAAAAGTTTACCATCTGGTTGCAAAGCGTCGAAAGGTGCGATGCGGGAGAAGACGTGATCTTTCCGGGAACGCCGCCCAGACCTTCTTTAATGAGTTGACGGAGCGACCAGCCCGCGCAATAACCCGTGAGCATGGAAAGATCGTGAATATGGATATCGGCGTTCCTGTGCGCCTCGGCTATTTCGTCGTCGTAAACTTCCGAAAGCCAGTAGTTCGCCGTGACAGCGCCGGAGTTAGACAGAATAAGTCCGCCGACCGAATAAGTGACCGTGGAGTTTTCTTTAACGCGCCAGTCCGAAACTTTAAGATAGTCGTCCACGATCTTCTTATAATCTACGAGCGTATCGCCTATGTTACGGACTTTTTCGCGCTGTTTACGGTAAAGGATATAACTCTTCGCGACATCGACGTAACCCGCCTGAATAAGCACGACTTCGGCGCTATCCTGAATATCTTCGACGCCTATTACGTTATCCTTTATCTTTTTCGCGAAGTCGGCGGTAACCCTTAAAGCCAACATGTTGAGAATATCGGCGGTGTAATTTACTCCCTTCGCGTTGAAAGCTTTAGAAAGCGCCGTCGTTATCTTCGACATATCGAATTCTACTAATTTACCGTCTCTTTTCTTTACCTGATACATACTTTTATCTCCCGTATCTTTATTTCTTTTAAGCCTTTTCACTATACCATTTTCGCCCGTTGCTTGTCAATACTTTTTCACAATATTTTGTAAATATTTTTTGAAATAACCACAATATATTGTGTTTTGTTATAAAAATAAAGGTCTTTCCGAAAAATACGGAAAGACCTTTATTTTTTGTTAAAATTAAACGTTTAATAATCTGCAAATGGACTTATTCATTATCATGCAGATAAGATCAAGAATCCAGATGATCCAGCCGCCCAAGAAGATACGGATGATCCCCGCGACGATCTTGCCTTCCTGAATTCTGGTGATGATACCGCAGATCCACGCCGTTATCGGAATGATTGCGAGAATCAAACTGACGATCCATTCAAGTCCGAAATAATCATTTTTTGCTGCCATAATAAAAACTCCTTTTTTTATTTTCTACGACAATTATACTACTAAAAAATGAAAATGTATATACAAATTTAAAAAAAAATTAAAAAAATTTTTTAAAGTCGAAATAAAGTTGCAAATTTTATGAAAATATATTAAAATAGTGTGCGGATTTAAGGACACGGAGAGGTGTCAGAGTGGTCTAATGTGCCCGCTTGGAAAGCGAGTATAGTGAAAGCTATCGGAGGTTCGAATCCTCTCCTCTCCGCCAAAGGTATCCAAAATCGAACCTTGATTTCGGATACCTTTTTCTTTTTGTATTCAACTTAATTACGTTTTAAACTCAAATATTTCTTCTGTAGTTTGTTTCGGCGGTCAAAGACGGTAGACGTAGCACAGGATATCGTTCTCGCCGTTTCGGATAAAGACTTACCGCTTAATAGACAGTCAAGCACTTTAAGTTCGTTTTCGTTAAGTTCGAGTTATTAAGCGTTTATAAAGCGATTATATTTATAAACAATTTACTTATTCTATTCTGCCGTAAAAGCGTAGGCTATAAAATCGTCGATATTATACGTATATTCCACCGTCGCTTCGGCACCCGAAAAAACGATAAACTCGCTTAATCCGTATTCTTTTCCGTTATCCGCCCAGTCGTAAGTATAACCGAGTCTCGTCCACGGATATGCGCTGTCAAAATACGACCACACTATATTAGAGTCAAACCACGCCTTAAACTTTTCGTCAAATTCTTCGTCGCCGGTAGGTTGATAAGCCGCCGACATTTCCGCGGTCGGATCTGAAACGTTGGCAGGGCGGTACAAAAGACTTGCTTCGATCCACAGCGCAGTCACCGTCGTGTAATTTTTGGCGGTAGGCATACCCAAAACCTGATGCAGCCTTAACGTCCAGTCTTCCACGCCTTTGCCGTTTTCTTTCACCCATTTGCACATTTCCCTTTCCGAAACGCACCATACGTTCCCCCACTTAAGTTCCAGATCTTCGCCCGCAGGATAACTGTCGGGATATTTATGCATAAACGCAACGAGTACCTTATCCCCGTTAAAAATCACGTTTTCGTCGTCTTCACTTATGTTGACGAGCGGCAATATTTCGTCTTCTTCAATGAATACCGCGTCTTTTACCGCTTTTTCATAAAGTTCGCTTTCGTTTAGCACCGTTTTATTTTTTCCGCCTACGTTACCACATGCGGTTAAGTTAAATCCGAAACAGATTATAAGCAAAACTACGGTAATAAAATGCCATTTGTTTTTCATAAGTACGCTCCTTATTTTTTAATATGATATCATTTTTTACACGGGTAAAAAACTGTTAAAATAAAAAATATTGATGTCAATATCAAATATAATTCACAGAAATTATTTTATTCCCCTGTCCCAGCGGCAATACGCTTTCAGCGTTGCATACAACTCCGCCTTCCACTATCTCAAACGTCGGGAAATAATTTGCCAAAACTTTGAAACTCTTTATATTCTTCACGTTCGGCGAAGCCGTCTTTTTTATCTCAACGGGATAAATCCTTCCGTTTTCATAGAATATCAAATCGACTTCCTGCCCGTCTCCGTTCCTGAAAAAATATAAGTTCGGTTTCTTACCCGCGTTATAATATGACTTTATAATTTCGCTCACGACGAAAGTTTCAAATATATTTCCCGCCTGCGCACCGTTAATAAGCGTTTCAGTCGTAAGCCATCTGCATAAATAACATACAAGTCCCGTATCGGTAAAATATATTTTCGGCGTTTTTACTACCCGCTTTGTAGTGTTGAGTGAAAACGGCTGTAAAAGATATATTACGTTCGACGCTTGCAATATCGAAATCCAACGCTTTATCTTAGGCGCGGACACTTCTATATCCTTTGCGAGAGATTCCATATTTAATAATTCTCCCGTCCTGCCCGCAAGCGAGACCATAAATTGCATAAACGTTAAAGTATCGCCTATCTGCGCAAGACTATGCACGTCCCTTTCGATATAAGTGTTTACATAGTCGGAATAATACCTTTCCCAATCTCTTTCGCTATTTTCGTAGAGTGCGGGCATACTACCTTTATGAATTATCTCCCAAATTTCCTTAACATTGTATTTTGC
>JAFZXG010000152.1 GCA_017616925.1 Clostridia bacterium
TGCCGAGGACGATAAGGAAAATAAGCGCGCCCCAGATCGCTACGGTCAGGATGATAACGAGAATAACGAGTACCCACGCCCAACCGAATTGTTGACCGGAAAGTTGCCTGCCGTAAACTTCAAAATTGAAAATCTGACCTATTCCCAGAAAAATGTTGGAAATGATCTGCCAGATGCCGCCGAGCATCTGTTTCATGAACATTAAGAACCAGTTTCTGAAATTATCGAAATATATCATCGTTTAATCCTGTTTTTTATAAAAAGAGACTCCGCGCGCGCACAAGGCGCGCGCGATCATCTTGAAATTTCGTATTTTAAGTTGGGTTTCAGGCTTTAAGTAAGCGACGGAATTATTCTTCCGTACCGCCCTGACCTTCGGTGTTTTCGGTCGTTTCGGTCGCGGTCGGTTCTACGGTCTCGTCTGCACTCTTTTCTTCGGTATCTACCGCAAGAGAACGCTTGTACTCTTCTATCGCCTGACGACGTATCTCGTCTTTCTCTTCGTCCGAAAGTTCCTTCTGTTTGTCCTTTCCCTTGATTCTGACCGCCATAACAATGAAACGGACGATCTCGAAAACGAACAACGCAATAAGCGGAAGGATCACGCACACCAAAAATCCGACTCTGCCCTGAATAAAACTTATAACCCCGCCTAAACCGTGGATCTGCGTGTCGCCTTCGTGCCAGGTACAGACGATATCGTTCAGGTAAATTGATCCCGGATCTTCCGTTGCACCTTCTTTATCACCTTTCGTGTAGAACTGATAATTCTCACCGCTATGCTCGATACTTACTATACGGTGGGTGTTAAGTTCTTTAACACCGTCGCCGTTAAGATCGACGTAGAAAGTGATAATGTCGCCTTCCTGCAGCGCTTTCTTCTCTTCGTCCGAAAGCGTGGTCCCGACGATCATGTCGCCTTTCATTATGGTCGGCTCCATTGAATCCGTCTTTACGGTTAGTATGACCTTGTTTCCGAGCGTCGATATGCCGTATTTGTTCGACGTGGACGTGAAAGCGAAGATCATCGTGACGAAAGCGAACGCAAGAAAGATCCATAATATCACGTTAAGAACGATCTTAAGGGCTTTATTCGGTTTTTTGTTCTCTTGTGAATTGCTCATTTTGGTTATTACTCCGTAAATAGTTTGTGTAAGTACGGGGAATTTACCTTTTTTTATAAATACCCACTATAACACTATTATGCATTATAACACAAATTACCTATTATATCAATAACCTGTAAGTATTTTTTAAAAAATTTTACGCTTTCGGGCGTTTCCGCCCGAAAGCGTAAATGCTTTTCGTTGATAGATTGTTATTTCAATTTATCAGCCCGTTTGATTAGGGAGCAGGAGCAAGATGAACGGTATTCGTTCTGTAAACGTTGCCCTTTACGGTGGTTACCAAGCAGTAGAAGTCGCCTTCAGCGGCAGCGGTATAAGTATACGCGTTGTTCGTTCCTGCCGCAGCCGAACCGTCTGCCGCGTTCTTCCACGCGAACGTCTTAGCAGTTTCAAGGTTTGCAATAGTTCCGGTCGTGGTGTCGGATAACGTTACCGTACCGACAAGGTTCGAAGCGGTAGCCACAGCCGCAGCGGTAGAACCGATGTTCGTCACGCCCGTGCCTTCACCAATGGTGAATCCGAGATCGAGTCTCCAGTCGGCGTTCAAAGCTGCGAACGTATCGGTCGTGCATTCCGTATCTTCGCCTTCAAGCCACAGACGGATGGTGATCTTATAACGCTGCGTGGTACCGGAAGCAAGCGAAGTAGCGACAGTAGCGGCAGGATTGTAAGTAGTGGTAGAACCACCTGCACCGTAAGCCAAAGCCGCTGTAGTAGAAGTACTGTTTACTGCCTTACCGGGTTCTTGGTTCGTAGCATCAGCAATCGTAAGTATGGTCTTTAAATCGGTCGAAGCAATAGCGGAAGCCGCAGCAGTTTCAGCATCAACGGTCTGAACGAACATACCGACTCTCCACGCCTTTACCGTGGTGGTCATACCGGTGTAAAGCAAGTTGCATTTATCCATGTAAACGTTTCTTGCAGCCGCGTCGGTGTTGGTCGCTTTAAGATAGAACACGTAGTCGATATAGCCGTAAACGACGTTGGACGAAGTGATCGGAGTCTCTACACCGTAGTTAGTCTGGAAAGCCGCGTCGTAGTTGGTCTTGCCGGCGCTGGCGTTAGCCAAAGAAGTCGCTTCACCGTAAGCGGTATATTCTTCTTCTATAGCGTCGCCTTCAGCGTCAACGTTGCTCGTCGCCGTATAGTAGTAGTTGATACCGTTTATCGTGGAAACAGGTTCGAGAACGCCCGTACGGGTCTGATCCAACGAGTTAATGTACGCGGTATCGGTATTACCTTCTTTAGCGTCGGACGCAAGCGGGGCAATCGTGATGTTGCTGCTGACTCTGGTCTTAACTTCCATACCGGTCACGGATACCTTGTTGTTCATCGAGAACCATGCGAAAGTCGAGGTTCCGAGAAGTGCTGCCGTAATGACGAGCATTACGAACGTGGGGATAAGTTTCCTGAGTGATCTTTTCATTTTCGAAAATCTCCTTTAAAAAATTTTTTTCTTTTTTTATAATTTCGGTCAGCCTTGCGGCTATCCGCTATTACCTGTTATTCGTTACGGCGTAGGTTCGGTCACGGGCTTTGCCTCGATATTCATATCGAACTTTATCTTGCCGTTTATCACGCTGTCCGTACAGTCTTCGTCATCGCCCTCAAGCCACACAACTGCGGTAAACCTTACGTATTCTCCTACTTCGACTCTGGCTACGGTGTCCGCACAGACGAGATACACTCCCGCGAACGATTCGTCGCAATAGTGGGTTTCCTTACCGCCGCCGTCCGATCTTGCCTTGGCGTAATCTTTATATACCCCGTCCACGTACAGTCTTACACGCATCGCCTCGTCCAAGTGGTTGGTTACGTTGTTGAAAGTCAGTTCGTAGTACATCGCCGTCGCAACGCTGCCCACGTTCTTGCAGTAGAACGTATAAGCCAGATAGTTTTCGCCGTTATGCGCTCCGTTTATCGAATCGACGTTCGCGGGAATTATATCTCCGCAAATATTCGATATCGCTACCTGCTGATCGTTCGTCAGTCTCGAACTTCTGGTGTTGAAGTCCGGCGTCTCGCACAACGTTATCGCGAAAGTCGCGTCCGGATTGTCTATCGCTACCGAAAATCTTCCGGTCCTGTTATAGAGAAGCGAGAACGAGTACGCCATCATCAGAAACGCCGTGCCTATCGCGACGCCTATCAGGATCAACCTTTTGATGACGCGGAAGTTCATTACTTCCGATGCGCGCCGTCTTAACGCCGGCTTGCTGCGCTTTTGCCCGTTCGCGTTCGCGTCGTCGCTGCTTTTATCCGCTACGAACTGAAGAGTCCTTTTTCTGAGTTTCATAAGGCACGCTCTCCGTCCGATATAATTTCTTTAAGTTCTCCGCCGCCCTTTCTGAAGTTAAACTGTCCCGCGTAATCGTCGGACGGCATTATTCCGAAACATTCCGCCGCCGTGGCGTCTCTTATCAGTTCGTCGTCTTTTACTCCGCAAAGAACGGTGGAAACTCTTAACGATCTTAATAGCCCCGTAAGTGCGGTAAACAAACCTTCTTTGTTTCTGTCCTTTAATCTTGCGGTCATGTCGGGCGATAAAAACGCGTAATCTACGGTAACTTTCATTAAAGACGACAGCGACTGTTCACCGTCAAAACCGTTCACCGCGACGGGAAATCCCATCCCGCGTGCTTCGGCAACGCCTTCGGCGACTTTCTCCCCGCCGTCTTTAAGCCGCTCTTCGTCTATCACGAGACAGACGCTTTCGGGCTTTACGGACTCGTTTAAGAGTTCTCCGAGATCCTTCGCTACGTCGCCCGATAAAAACGAACTCGTTATTTCCGCGGTAACGAACGATACTCTTACGTCGTGTTTTTCAAGTTCGTTAAGTACCCGTATCGCGTTCGCTATCGAAGAGAGAGAAAATCTCCTGCCGATCTCGCTTTTATCTATCGAGCCTTTGTATCCGGTGATCACCCCCGTCGCCGACGTGAACACTTCCGTTTCCGTAAACAGCGCGGTCGGTATATCGCCGTATCCGTCGTATATGCCGTGATATTTTCTGTGTAAGGGCTCTATTCCTGACGATAACGTTTCAGCGATTATGTTCGATATCACTTCTTCCGCCATAACACTTCCCTAAACATAAAAAAAGTTGCAAGCCGTCCTTTTCGGACTGATTTGCAACTGGCTGGCTTTTAAAAACCCCTATAGCTTTGCGTCGCTGCCTTTCGACAGTTTTGCCGATAAAATCTTATTTTCGCTATTATTATATGCGATGGTTTTCCGTTTGTCAAGCGTTTAATCGAATTTTTTTAAATTTTTTTCAAATTTTTACAAAAAATTTTTTTGACAGCCCGAAAACCGTGATTTTTACAGGGGATTTTATGTCTTATTCTCCCTTTTTCTCGTCAAGAAACACCGCGGGCGAGTATAAATATCCTTGATAACGGTCGCAACCGACGGCATGCAACGCCTCTTTTATCTCTTCGGTCTCGACGTATTCGGCAAGCACCGAAATATTAAGCGTCGACGCAAGCCCCGTTATAGATTGTATGATCTCGCGACAGTTTTTATTATTGTTGAGTCCTTTTACCAGCGAACCGTCGAGTTTAAGTTCGTCGAACAGATTATCCTTTAAATACTGTATCGACGTGCTGCCCATCGAAAAGTCGTCAATAGATAGTTCCACGCCCATTTCGCGCAGCCCTTTAAGGATCGAAAGCGATTCTTCGTTTAAGGAAAGCGCCGCCTGTTCGGTTATCTCGATACACAGTTTAAGCCCTTCGGTCTTGCCTTCGTCTTCAAGACCTTTTACGTACTGCAAAAATCTCTGCGTGACGACCGTCGTCCCCGTCACGTTCACCGAAAGTTTTATCCCTTCGCCGAACTTCGCGTATATTTCTTCTTTATCGTTTAACGCGTGCGCGAGAATATATTCTTCGAATTCGGGCAGAAATCCCCCTTCATCCGCGAGTTTGATGACAAGCGGCGGGTAGATAAACCCGTTTAATCTGTGTTCGTACCGCATAAGCGTTTCCACGCCTATGCACTTCCCCGAATAGTCGTACTGCGGCTGGTAGGCAAGTTTTATCGCGCCCGTCTTTAACCCGTGCTTTACGTCCGCGCAAAGCGACTTCGCGAAATCGCCGTAAACGTTGCCGAGAGACGTGATCGATACCGTATTAAGTTCGGTTTCGTTCTTGCGGAAATAGTCCAGAAAACTCTTGTATTCGTTCTTAAGGCTTTCGTCCGACTGCCTGTCGAGTATCTTCAAAAACGGCAGATAAATAAGAACGCCCAAAATAAGATTGAACAACTGTAAAAGCGCGCCCGCGAACGATCCCGTCGCCGTATATCCGCCGAGAATTATAGGCGTGGTCCACTGTACGCTGCTCGTTATCATAGGCACGATCCCCGTCGAGATCGCTATGTAAGACGTCGAATAGCATACGAGCGGCACGGTCAGGAAAGGTATAAGCATTACGGGGTTAAACACTATCGGCAGCCCGAATACCATAAGTTCGTTTATGTTGAACACCATGGAAAACGCCGCCGTGTAACCGAGTCCCCTTCTGGCGCGGTTTTTAGAAAAGATCACTATCGCGATAAGAAGGCATATCGTAGCCCCGCAACCGCCCATAAGCACGAAACAGTCGAAAAATTCCTTGGTAAGAACTTCGGTGGGAACTGCCGCCGCCTGATTCACGGCGAGATTCGGCGCGAAATAGGTCTGCATGACCGTTTCTAACGTGTCGCTCCCGTGTATACCGAAAAACCACAGCACAGACGAAAGCAGGACGAATATGAAACCCTTAAAGAATCCGTCGGGAATATGCGCGAACAGTCTGTCGAACGCCGCCGCAAGCAACGCCCTGAACGAGTCCACGTCGAATATCGCGATAACGATAAGGTTCACGACCGCGAATATAAGCGCAACTAAAAGTATGGGCAGAAGCGTCGAAAGCATCCTGTTGAACTCCCTGTCCGCACCAGCCGAGAGCAGATAGCGTTTGCGTTTTCTTAACAGCCTGTCGAAGAAAAGATACAGCGCCGACGCTCCGAGTCCCGTGATTATCGCAAGGAACATCGATTTCGGCCCCATGTTTTCCAGCCCGAAATTCACGCCCCACTCTTCTTCGGTGAGATACGCGCCCGCCATAAGAAAGAACGATATCAGCGCGGCGATTATCGCCCCGCCGCTTACCGCCTGCGGATCGGCTTTTATCTTCATATACGATCTGCTTATCGAAAAGGTCATGTATATCGACAGCACGCCGAAAGTCGCCTTGTTCACGAAGTTCGACAGTTTGGCGATAAACCCGTCTAAAAACGTGTTTATAAAAGTCTGGTAGCCTTCTATCGGAAACTGGTTTATTACGAGCGCGAACGCCCCGATAATAAGCACGGGGATCATATTGACGAGCCCGCTCCTTATAGAACGGACGATCGTCGATTGCTCGATCCTGTGTATGAACGACTCTTCCCCCGCCGTTTTTAACGTAACTTTACTTTCACTCATATCTTCTACGGTCAGCCTTACGGCAACCTCCCGCCATCTTTACGCGTCGTATTCTAACACAATTTATGCAAAAAATCAACAATTATTTTATATATACGGTAATTTTTACGATATTCCGTATCTTCCGTAATTTTTAAGGTCATATTGTATTATGGCAAAAAGTATTGACTTTTCCCTTTTTTTCTGGTAGAATATGCAAAATATCGTTTTCGATCAAGGAGAAATTTACTTGAAACAAAAGAAAAAAAACGTCGGCGTCTCGGCTAAACTGATAACGCTGCCGATAATCGCCGTTTTGCTCGTACTCCACGTGGTCAATACCATACTGATACTCCATATCAGTGCGGCAAACACCAGCGTGATCGATATTATGCACAAATCGGATCAGTACACGCAGGAATCGACCGAACTCGTTTCGGGTATCACCACCCTGTCCGAAACTTCGATGAACTTCGTTATGAGACCGGACGGTCCCGCCGCGGAAAGTGTTTTAGGTGCATTCGCGGACGAACTGATTTTCAAATCCTACCGCCGCAGTGATAAAATTCTTGACAAGTTCAAAACGTACGATATTCCCGAAGCGGCTATGGACAAATTAGAGATCGCCGTAGAAAAATCCGAAGAAATGTTCAGGACTCAGAAACACGCCATCGCTCTTTGTCTCTCTTCGCGCGAAAATATCGAGATCGACTCCGATCTTATAGGATATACTCTTTCGGCTGCCGAAATCGAAATGTCCGCCCCACAAAGAGACGGCCTCGCGCAAAGTATGCTTTTGAGCGAGCAATATTCCCTAGCAAGACGCGACGTGGCGGCTAACGTCGGAACCTGTAACGGTATAATACAGACAAATTCAGGCGAAAAAGCCGAAGAGATAAGCAGACAGGTTCGCGTGGAACGCGTCGTTATGTGGTCCTGCACTATCGTTATAGCGCTGATCTTCCTTGCAAGCGCGGCGTCGATCTACTGGCAGATCATCCGTCCCCTTACTTCTATGGCGCACGCGATCCCCGCGGGTTCGACCTTAAACGAAGAACACGGTTTGCAGGAAGTCCGCACGGTTGCCCGCGCGTACAACGTCATTTACAAACGCCGCGAATCGCTTGACGCCATACTTCGCTCCGCCGCCGAGACCGACGCTCTTACGGGACTTCCCAACCGCTACTGTTTCGAACAGTACGTTTTAGAATCCGAAAAGAGCGAATCTTCCGCCGCGGTCGTATTATTCGATATAAACTATCTTAAAAAGACCAACGATACCAAAGGTCATTCCGCAGGAGACGAACTGATCTGCGCCGTGGCGAACTGTATCTCTACCTGTTTCGGTAAAGACAGTTTCAGGTTCGGCGGGGACGAATTCGTTTCGGTCGTCAAGGACTGCCCCAAAGAATCGGTCGCGGAAATGGTGAAGAATTTCGAAAAAGAAGAAAAAGAACGCGACATAAGCGTTTCTTTCGGCTGGGCTTATACCGACAAGATCTCGGATACGAACTTAAAAACGCTTATGCAGGAAGCCGACAAGAAGATGTACGAAAGAAAGAAGAACTTTTATAAGGGCGGCGGAAACCCCGCTCTCTGATCTAAATAAATTCCGATATAAAAAAGCACCCGAAAAGGTGCTTTTTTCTTTCTGATCCTGCGGCGGTTTTATTGCGGCTTTACTTCTCCGTCGTTTACATACAGAATACCGAGAGTGTTAGGGCCGCAATGGCTCGCGATCGTTCCGCCCGCGTGGGTTTCTAATATTTCCTTAAATCCCGCGTTCTCTAACGCCGCCTTCGCCGCGGCGACCATCTCGGGCGTAGCCGAAGTATAGGTAACGAACGCTCTCTTTAAGTCGGGAGTATTGAACTCGGCAAGCACGTCTTCACAGTATTTCGCGACGACGAACTCCATTTTGCCGCGGTACTTCTTGTCCGCCTTCATCTTTCCGTCCGAAAGAACGATACGCGGGCGGAGTTTCAAAAGATTCGCCCCGAACAGTTGCAAACTGTTGCATCTTCCGCCTTTATAGAGATAGTCGAGTCTTTCGATCACGAAAGACACCTGCAATTTGTAGGCGCGCGCCTGCGTCTTCTCGGCGATCTCTTTGGGCGAAAGCCCTTCGGTCGCGAGTTCTCTCGCGTAAAGGGCGAGAAGCCCTATACCCGTCGAAAGACTCTGACTGTCGACGCAGCAGACGTTTTCGAGTTTTTCCGCCGCCTTGAACGCGTTGCCGCACGACGACGTTATCCCCGAAGAAAGACAGATATGCACCACGCCTTCGTACTCGGTCAAAAGACCTCTGAAAAATTCTTCGTACTCGAATTCGTTCAGCGCGGTGGTCTTCGGCAAAGTCTTGTACTTGTCCACGAGTTCGAACATTTCCGCCGTGGAATACTTGCCGTCCTTAAAAGTAAGGTCGCCCAAAGTTATTTCGTAAGGAATAACTTTTACGTCGTATTTTTTCAATAATTCTTCCGATAAATCGCTCGTAGATTCTACTGAAACCGCTATTTTCATTTTTTCCAATCCCACCGTTCGTTTTTTCGGTACTATGATTTTACCACAAATAAACGCGGTTGACAATTATTTTACTCCATTACCTTCTTATTTTGACAAAAATTAAAAAAACGCTTGATTTTAAGCCGCTTAAAATGGTATATTTATTGTATAGATACGTCTTGGGGAACTATATGGAAAAAATCGACGGAATTATCGTTAAAGACACTGTAGAATTCAAGGACTTCAAAGATTTCGAGAATCGGTTGGTCTCGATCAAGGGCTATATTCACAGAATAAGGGAAATGACCGGCTTTTCCTTCGTAATAATAAGGACTGCGAGAGAAACCGTGCAATGTGTTTACGCGCCCGAATTTTCGGACTACCGTTGGGACGAAAGGCTTTGCGAAGAAGCCTGCGTCAAAATAACGGGCAAAGTCGTAAAAAGCACGGACGCCAAGGGAAACGACAGGTTTGAATTGCAGATACACGGTATAGAAATATTATCTCTCCCCGCGGAAGCCTTACCTATCGTCGTAAATAAAAAACAACTCGACAACATAAACCTTTCGACCGTTCTGGATCTTCGCCCCGTGTCCATGCGCAATCCGAGAGAACGGGCGATATTTAAGATTCAGGAAGGTATCGCAAGGGGATTCCGCGACTACCTGCTGTCGAACGGCTTTACCGAGATACGTTCGCCGAAGATCAACTTCGCGGGGGCGGAAGGCGGCACGAACGTCTTTAAACTCGACTATTTCGGCAAAGAAGTCTATCTCGCCCAAAGCCCGCAGTTATATAAACAGGCGTTAGTCGGCGTGTTTCAGCGCGTATTCGAAGTCGCGCCCGTGTTCCGTGCCGAACATCACGATACTTCCCGCCACCTTAACGAATATACTTCGATGGACTTCGAGATGGGCTTTATAAACGGCTTTGAAGACATTATGAATATGGAGACGGGCGTGCTTAAATATATTATGACGCTCCTTAAAACCGAGTATAGCGCGGAAATAGAACTTCTCCACGCGGATATCCCCGAAATAACCGAGATACCCGCCATAAAGTTTATGGACGCGAAAGATATTATCATAAATAAGTTCCGCTATACCCCGTCGGATATGAAGGACTTCGATCCGCAGGAAGAAGAGATGCTCGGAAAATACGCCAAAAAAGAACTTAATAGCGACTTTTTGTTCGTCACCCACTACCCGTCCAAAAAACGCCCGTTCTACACGATGGACGATCCCGAAGATCCCGAATACACTTTATCGTTCGACCTTCTGTTCAGGGGTTTAGAAATAACGTCGGGCGGGCAGAGAATACACGACTATAACGCGCAGGTCGAAAAGATGAAAAAACTCGGCACCGATCCCGAACAGTTCGCGACCTACCTTATGTTCCATAAGTACGGCGCGCCGCCGCACGGGGGTTTGGGGATCGGACTTGAGAGACTTACCATGCACCTTTTGGGATTTAAGAACGTCAGAGAAGCGACAATGTTCCCGAGAGATATAAACAGGGTAACACCCTAAAATAAAATTATTACGAAGGAGAAAGGAAAATGGCTACTGCAAAGAAACCCGAAAAAAAGACGGCGGCAAAGCCCGCAGCGAAAAAGGAAGTAAAACCCGCGAAGGCGACCGCAAAACCCGCCAAGGCTACGGCGAAGCCCGCGGCAAAAAAGGAAACGAAACCCGCCGCTAAACCTGCGGCGAAACCCGCACCCAAGGCGGCTAAAAAGCCCGAAGTAAAAGAAGTCGTAAATAAGAACTATCATATCTCGCAGAGAGACGACGGAAAGTGGCAGGTAAAGGGCGCGAAAGCCGAAAAGGCGTTAAAGATCTTCAACACGCAGGCGGAAGCGATCAAATACGCCAAGACCACGGCGGGCAATCAGGACGGGAGTTTTACCATCCATAAAAAAGACGGCAAGATCAGAAAACAGACGTATTGAAAACGATCGAAAAGCCGCGAA
>JAFZXG010000153.1 GCA_017616925.1 Clostridia bacterium
ATCGACTTCATTTCTTCTTCGATCTTAATCAGATCGGTCTGGTTTATCGCCGTTTTGAACTCGATGTCGTAATAGAACCCGTTTTCGATCGTAGGACCTATCGCGAGTTTACTCGTCGGGTAAACGTTCTTTACCGCCTGCGCGAGTATATGCGACGTCGTATGGCGATAGACCTGCAAACCTTCCTTGTCTTTTAAGGTGACGATCTGTAAGTCGCAGTCACCGTCTATAAGATGCGAAAGATCGACGAGTTCGCCGTTCACTTTGGCGCAGACAGCCGCCCTATAAAGCCCTTCCGAAATATTCTTCGCGACTTCCATCGCGGTTATCGGCTTATCGTATATAAGAGCCGATCCGTCTTTTAACGTGATTTTCATTTCCTTCTCCTTATAAAAAAACGCCCTTTGATAAATCAAAGGACGAAAAATAAATTCCGCGTTTCCACCTTTATTGTCGGGTTTCCCCGACCGCTCGAACTCGACTTAAAGCGCCGAACACTTGCCCGAAACGGTGGTTTCCTGATCCGGAATCGTCTGCGGGAATCACACCGTCGCCCGCTCTCTTAAAAGATCCTTCCGACCGTACTTGTCCGTTCCTTACGGCATTAAGGTAATAACATATTACCCCCTTTTGCCGCGTTTGTCAACCGTTTAACCGAAATATCGCGCCGAAAAAATGATTTTGTCGGTGTAAAACTCTTTTAAATAGTATTCGTCGTCTTTCGGGATCACGCCGAACAGTTCTATCTCGCCGCAGTTAGACAGTATTATTTCTCTTATCACCCTGACGTTTTCGGCGGGCAGAAGATCCACCCTGTACAACCTTTTATAGTTCGAGTCGTACACCTTTTCCCCGTCGACGTACACCCGCTTTTTCTTGTTTTCGAGAAGATACGACACGAATTCTTTCAGTTGACGCCTTTCAAAGACCAGCGGTATATAAGTCACTATCTCCGACCACTTTTTCTTAAGCGGTTTCAGCCAGAAATTGTACACGCCGTCGATCGCCACCGAATACAGCCCCTTTATTTTACCGAAAACGTACTTTTTATCGTCGGGAAGATCGGCCGCTATCAAACTCGCGAAGAGTATTTCCTTCTCGTCGTCGCTGATTCCCGCTATCTTTACCGCGTTTTTAAAATAGTCGTACTTATACTTGACCGCTATTATCTCGGCTATCTTATCGGATATCTCTATCGAAATTATCTCTTTATAACAATCGGGACAATCTATATAAAGATTCGCCCTGTCGCCGTCCTTTTTGAGTTCGGTTTTGCAGTTCGCTCCCCTTAAAAGTTCGGCTACGTTCGACTGAACGTACAAAAGGTTGTTCTGTCCGTAAACGTTCTCCGAAACACAAATTCTCGCCATATAGTTTAGTCTATGCGTTGAACGCGCTTTTTATTTACGCCGAAATACTTTTTATTCACCGTAAAAATCGGCTCTCTTTTTCTGAAAAAAATTCTGTAAACGAGTTTGTAAGTTTCCGAAAAGATCACGATGGACGACGAGACCAGAACGCATTTTAAAAGCATCGAGATCCGCATTGCGCCTATGCCGAAAAGTCCCGAAAAGACCGTAACCATAAAAATATGCAATAAGAACACGCACGCAAAGGTCAATACCATAAGTTTGTTTTTATTGAGCCGCTTAAAAATACTTTCCGTACCGAGTTCGCGGCAATTAAAGGCGTTGAATAATTGAAAGAGAATAAACAGAGTGAATATCGTTCCGTTCTTTTCGCCCGCCGTCGCACCCATAAAATTGAAAACGTATTGCGCTATGAGAACGCCCGCTACCAGTGCGCCGTTGAAGGCTATTCTTAAAAGCATCTTCGCGTTCAATATGCCTTCGTCTTTTTTTACGGGCGAGTTCTTCATAAGTTTGTCGGACGGCGGCTCTAAACCGAGAGTTAACGCGGGCGGTCCGTCCATTATGACGTTTATCCACAAAAGTTGCAGGGTGTTGAAAGGCGACGGCAATCCAAGCACGCAGGTAAGCGTTATAAAAAGCAAAGCCGAAAAGTTTACCGACAGTTGAAAGGAAATGAATCTCTGAAGGTTTTTATAGACGTTTCTGCCGAAAGACACCGCCTTAACGACCGTTGCGAAACTGTCGTCGGTAAGAACACAGTCCGCCGCCTCTTTGGTTATTTCGCTACCCGTCCCGCCCATTGCGATACCTATGTCGGCGTGACGGATCGCGGGCGCGTCGTTTATTCCGTCGCCCGTTACGGCGACCACTTCTCCCGCGCGCTTTAAGGCGTTCACTACTTTGAGTTTTACGGTGGGCGTACTCCGCGCTATCACGGTTATTTTTGACAACGCCCTTATAAGCGACTGTTCGTCGAGATCTTCGACGTCCGACGCGTTCACCACCATCGATTCGCTGTCCGCTATCCCTAATTCCCTCGCTATCGCGTACGCCGTGATCTTATTGTCGCCCGTAAGCATTTTTACTCCTATCCCCGCCCGTTTACACTCGGCTATCGCTCGCTCCGCGTCAGCCCTTACGGGATCGGATATCGAAATAAATCCGTCGAACACGTATTTTTCTTCTCCGCCGTCCCGATGCGCGAACGACAGTACCCTTTTGGCGTCGCGTTCCTTTTTCTCCATCGCGGAAAATATGCCCGCGCGCTGACTTAACGAAAGAGAACAGAGCGGCAGTACCTTTTCGGGTGCGCCTTTTATATAGGTACGTTCCGTTCCGCTTATCGCGACGGTCGTCGTCATATACTTTTTCTCGCTCGAAAAGTCTTCCCGCGCTATCAACCCGTACTTCGCTCTGAAAGAATTAAGGTCGGTTTTGGACTTGGAACGGAAAAATTCTATTATCGCCTTTTCCGTGCCGCTGCCTTGCGCTTTACCGCCCGAAAAGGTCGCGGTGGTGTTCAGCGCGAAGTTTTCAAGCAGTATTCCCTTTATTTCGCCCGTGGATTTCGTGCAGGTCTCGCCCACGCAGACCGAGTCCACCGCCATTTTGTTTTTGGTAAGCGTACCCGTTTTATCCGAACATATCACGGACACCGCGCCCGCTGTCTCGGTCGCGGTCATCTTTTTTACGAGTGCGTTTTCTTTGGAAAGTTTTATCATATTAAGGGCAAGCGATATCGCCACTATGGTCGGCAGTCCTTCGGGAACTGCGGCGACTATAAGGATTATCGCCGAAATAAAGAGTTCCTGTACCGACGAAAAGGTAAAATTCCCGCCGTTATACAGTCTTACCGCGGATATGATAAATACGAACGCCGCCGTGATTATTCCGACCGCCGTTACCGTTTTTCCTAATTTGTTCAGTTTTTTCTGTAAGGGCGAATCGTCGGTTTTCGATACCGATATTTCCCGCGCGATCCTGCCTATCTCCGTAAAATCGCCGACCGCGGTAACGAGCATCTTGCCGCTTCCCGCCGTCACGAACGTGCCCGAATACGCGCAGTTTACTCTTTCGGCGAGCGGAACGCTTACCGAAAGCAATACGTCCGCCCGTTTTTTGACGGGTTTACTTTCGCCTGTAAGCGCGGATTCGTCTATAGAGAGCGAATTACTCTCGATGATCCTGCCGTCCGCTATTATTTTATCGCCCGCTTCAAGCAAAATAAGGTCGCCCGCAACTACTTCGTTCTGCGGTATCACGACCGTCTTTCCGTCTCTTATTACCTTTACGGCAAGGCTGTCGTATATCTTATTCAGCGCGGCGAACGCTTTTAAAGAACTCCCTTCCATAACGAGCGTTATGAAAACGGAAAGAAGTATAGCAAGAGCGATACCTAAGCACTCCGTAAAGTCGCCGTCGCCCGTTTTAA
>JAFZXG010000154.1 GCA_017616925.1 Clostridia bacterium
ACAAGGCGCTATTAAAAGCCGCTAAAAAACTCGAACTCGATAAGTTTCTGTTTCTCGGCAACGGTCAGCGCAAGGCCGCCGACGCGGACGCGAAACTCTTTTCGAGCGTGTACGAGGCACTCGTCGCGGGAATATATTTAGACGGCGGGATAAAGGCGGCTAAAAAGTTCGTCACCGACACCGCGCTGAAAGAATACGCTTTAAGCGTAAAGAAGAAAAAGTCCGAAAAAGGCGAAGACCATAAGAGCGCGCTTCAGGAATACGTGCAAAAAAACAAGACGGGCAGTATCGTTTACGAAACGCTTTCTAAAACGGGGCCCGATCATATGCCGGAGTTCCGCGTGGCGCTATTATTAAACGGCAAACCCATTGCCGAAGGCAAGGGCGCGAGCAAAAAAGAAGCCGAAATGAAGGCGGCGGAAAAAGCGCTTAAAAAACTTAAAAGTTGAGAAAGATCAAGGCGGTAGAAAAGTGGATTTTGAAAAAATTGAACTTTACGGATTCAAATCTTTCGCGGACAGGGCGGAAATAAAGTTCGGGAACGGAATAACGGCGATAGTCGGACCTAACGGATGCGGCAAAAGCAACGTGGCCGACGCGATACGTTGGGTACTCGGCGAACAGTCGGCAAAGACTCTTCGCGGCAGCACCATGCAAGACGTGATCTTTGCGGGAACGCAGGGCAGGAAGTCGCTTTCCTATTGTGAAGTATCGCTGTTCTTCGACAACAGCAACAAGATCTTTTCGGTGGATTACAACGAAGTGATCATAACGCGCAAACTTTTCCGCAGCGGCGAAAGCGAGTATTACATAAACAAACAACCAGCGAGACTTAAAGATATCGTCGATCTTCTGCACGAGTGCGGAATCGGTAAAGAAGGTTATTCCATCATAGGTCAGGGCAAAGTCGAAGAGATAATGTCCGCAAAACCTATCGATCGCCGTATGATCTTCGAAGAAGCGACGGGGATCTCGATGTTCAAGACGAGAAAGAACGAGTCCGAACGAAAACTCGACAGAACGCACGAAAATCTCGTTCGGTATATGGACATAATCACCGAGATAGAAAACCAGTTAGGACCTTTGGAGAGACAGGCGGACAAGGCGAGAGAGTTCAACGAACTTTCCGAACAGTTAAAGTATCACGAACTCAACACCTATATCGTAAAGGTCGAAGGCGTTGCGCAGGCAAAAGAAAAGATCGCTTTGAGAATAAACGGTTTAAACGAAGAAATATCCCTTCGTCAGACCGAACTCAATAAAGCGCAGAAGGAGCAGGACGAGATCTTCGCCGAAACGAGCAAGGCGGACGCAAATTTAAAAGCCTTGAACGACGAACTTCTGGAAAAGCGCGTAGGCATAGAAAAATCCACGGGCGCAAGGCAACTTTTCGAGCAGAAGATATCGTATCTTTCTTCGCAGATCGAACGCGCCGAAAAGGAATACGCGGACAATACCGAACTTATAGAAAAATTAAAGAACGAGATAGCCGAAAACGGAAAAGAACGGGAAAGGCTTTCTGCGGAACTCAGGGCCTTGGACGACAAGGCGCAGGATTATTCCAAAAAGATACTCGCCCTATCCGAGAAGATATCTTTGGGCGAAGAACTCGCGTCGGAAAGCAGAAAGAGAATAATCGAAACGATAGAATCGCTGTCCGATATCAAGGTAAGCAAGGGAACTATCTCGATAGAGAAAAGGAGTCTTTCGGAAAAGAAGAAGGAACTTTCCGAAAGGTACGACGCCTTGTCGTATAAAAGGGAAGGGCTTTTCAACGACAAGGAAAAGTACGATAAGGAAATAGACGAACTCGACAGGGCGGTGTTCGACTTGAAGAACCGCATTTCCGAAAAGGAAGACGAAGTCAGATGCGGCAACGAAGACGTGGCGAGGATCGATAGCGCCTTGGTTTCGATAAACTCGGCGATAACGACTCTCGTAACGCGCGGCAGTTTCTATAAGAGTCTTAAGGAAAATTACGAAGGGTATTCGAATTCGATAAAGAACCTGTTTAAAAAAAGCAATACCGATCCCGAACTTAAAAAGCGCATCAGGGGCGTTGTCGCGCAACTTATTAAAAGCGACAAAAAGTACGACGTGGCTTTAGAGACCGCGCTTGCCGCGGCGGCGCAGAACATAGTCACTTCCACGACCGACGACGCGGCGTATATCATAAAATACCTGAAAAAATACGATCTGGGCAGAGTTACCTGTCTTCCGATAAACTCGGTAAAGCCGAGAGTAAGACTAGAAGAAGTGGACGACGCGTTGAACGAGATCGGCGCGCTTGGCGTCGCGGACGAACTCGTTAGTTTCGATCCCGAATTTACGAATATCATTTCAAACCTTCTTGGCAACACACTCGTCGTCGATACTTTGGATAACGCGAACGCTATCGCTAAAAAATACGGTTTCGCGTTTAAGATAGTAACTTTAGACGGCGACCTATTTACCACGCAGGGCGCGATGACGGGCGGTTCGAGAAGGAACGACGTAATAGGGCTTTTGTCTAACGACAGGCGTATCGAAGACAACGAAAAAGCGCTTAACGAAAAGGAGAAGGAAGCCGAAAAGTTAAGAGCGGAGAAGAAAGATTGCGAAATAAAGCGCGACTCCGCGCTCGACGAACTGAATATGCTGAACGACCTGTATAACGAAAAACGCCAGCAGATAATTTTATCGCGCGAAAAACAGGCGGTCTCCGAAAGGAATTTAAGCGATATAGGCAGGGAGATAGAGAGCGTTACCGACCTAATAGAAGAAGTGGACGCGAGAATAAGCAAGATCGACGCCGACTTAAAGGCGGTCTCTTCGGGCGGCGAGAAAGCAGAAGAAGAACGTTCCAACGCGAGCAGGAGCGCGGACGAAAGACAGGCGGAATACGACGCGTTGAGAAAGCAAAGGGACGAACTGTCGGTTATGGCGAGCGAAACGCAGGTCAGAATAACCGAAGTAAAGGGGCTTATCGCGGGTTTCGATCAAGACGCGGAAAGACTTTATAAAGCCGTGGCGGACACCAAAGAACAGAACGAAACCATAATTAAAAGCAACGACGGCGCGCGCGGTATGATAGAAGATTTAAAACGGGAACAGGAAAAGGTTGCGCTTACCAAGGAAGAACGGGAATACGTTGAAAAAATAAGGGAAAAGATAGAAAATATCGACGCGGAAAAAGAAAGCCTTCGTAATAGACTCGACAGGAACGAGAACTTAAAGAACTCCATAACCGAAAGACTCAACGAACTTTCGGAGAAAAAACACGCCGAAGAAATAAGTCTTACCAAGATCGACTCCGATCTCGAATATATGGGGCAGAGCATTTTCGAAGACTATCAGGAAACTTACGAAACGGCGGTAAAGACGAGAGCCGAAGGCTACGACGCGAAAGCGGGCGAACAGGAAATTTCGAGAATAAGAAGAAAACGTTCTTCTTTAGGCGCCATCAACGCCAACGCGATCGACGAATACAAGGTCTTAAAAGAACGTTACGAAGAGATGATAACGCAAAGAGACGACCTGCTTAAAGCCGAAGACGACCTTAAGATCGCCATAAACAAGATAAAAGAAGAGATGCAGTCGCAGTTCGACGAAGGATTCAAGAAGATAAACGAAAACTTCCAGAGGATCTTTAAGGAACTCTTCGGCGGCGGCAGAGCCATGTTACAGATGGACTATACCGACGTGGACGACAAGTTGGAGGCGGGCGTGGAGATCGTCGCCGAACCGCCGGGAAAGAAATTACAGAAATTATCTCTGTTATCGGGCGGCGAAAAGGCGCTTACCGCTATCGCCATACTGTTCGCGATACTTAAACTCCGTCCCATGCCGTTCTGCGTGTTGGACGAAATAGAAGCCGCCCTCGACGAAGCGAACGTGGACAGATTCGCGAATTACTTAAAGAAGTTCAGCGAAGAAACGCAGTTTATCGTGATCACCCACAGAAAGCCCACTATGGAACGTGCGGACGCGCTGTTCGGCGTTACCATGCAGGAAAAGGGCGTGTCGAAAATGGTATCGGTCAAACTTTCGGACGTTGCCGAAATAGAAGGGCAGAATCTTGCTTAAAGGGTAATAAAAATGGGCTTTTTCGGTAAATTAAAACAGGTACTCGGCAAGACGAGAGACGGGATAGCGAAGAAACTTTCGACTCTCTTTTCTTCGGACAAGATAGGCGAAGAGTTTTACGAAGAATTAGAAGATATACTCATTTCTTCGGACGTTTCGGTATCGACCGCGACCGAGATAGTGGACGAGATAAGAGAGACCGCCAAAAAGGAAAAGATCAAAGACAAAGAATACGTCACGGGGCTATTAAAGCAAGAACTTTTCGACACGTTAAATTACGCCGACGTACCCGAAATAAAAACCCCGTGCGTTATAATGGTGGTGGGCGTAAACGGGGTGGGAAAGACCACTTCGATAGGGAAACTCGCTTATAAGTTCTCGAAAGAAGGTAAAAGCGTAACTATCGCCGCGGGCGACACGTTCAGGGCGGCGGCGTCCGAACAACTCTCGGTCTGGGCGGACAGGGCGAAAGTGAGAATAATAAAACACGCCGAAGGGGCGGACGCGTCTGCCGTCGTGTTCGACGCGATCGACTCCTGCAAGGCAAAAAATACCGACGTACTTATAGTCGACACCGCGGGCAGACTTCACGTCAAGTCCAACTTGATGGAAGAGTTAAAGAAGATAGACAGGGTGATAAAGCGCGAATATCCCGCGGCGCAGTATCTTAAACTTATCGTACTCGACGCGACCACGGGGCAGAACGCCGAAAATCAGGTCAAAGCCTTTTCGGAAGCCGTGGGACTGGACGGTATAATACTCACCAAACTCGACGGTACTGCAAAAGGCGGGTTTATTATCTCGCTTTCTTACGAACTCGAGATCCCCGTTTTATTTTTCGGTACGGGCGAAAAGATAGACGATATCGAAGACTTTTCTGCAAAAGAGTTTATCGACGGTATGTTTTGACGTTAAGTAAAAAAGGAACGCCTTTGCGATTTCGCAAAGGCGTTTTTAATAGTCTTTTATTCCGAGAAGATAGTCGGAAGTCGTTTCAAGCACTTCCGTCAAAACTATCAAGGTTTCGAGATCGGGAAAGGTCGTTCCGCGTTCCCACTTACTTACGCAGGACTGCTTTACGTTGCATAGTTTTGCAAGTTCCGACTGATTTATTCCGCGTTCTTTTCGCAGTTCCCGTATTCGTTCGTCTATTCTGCATTTCATAATAAAATTATAGTCTTATCTGGAATTTTTTACTCAAAATAGTCTTGACAAGACTATTTATTTGTTTTATACTTTAATAGACAAAGGAAGTAAAGTATGAAAAAATTTTTAATTATTGTTGTCACGCTGATATGTGTATTTAGTTGTACTTTAACGTTCGCATGTAGTAATTCGATATATGGTACTTATAAATTTTGTAGCGCGATAGTAAACGGATCAACTTTTTCTGCAGGCGAAAAACGGAACGGAGTTATTATTTCAGAAGATTATTTCACTATCAAAATAGAAAATAACTGGACTTTCGAAATGGATAGTCCTATGATGGCGGGGAAAGAAACGGGCGTATTGATAGGAAAAGGTAATAATGTATATCTTTTTGTCGACGACATTGACGGATCAAAAATATATTCTGTAATAAGCGGAGGCACACTCGTCGTTATAGTTGAGGATAATGTCTTGGTTCTTAAGAAATAGTTTAAAAAACGCTTGACATTGGATGCTGGTGTTGATGGCTACATGTCACGTTTCAACGGCAGTAAATCTGGCTTTGAATATGCTTGGGATCACATTTGGGATAAGAGCCCATATAGAACAAACGAAGCTCTTCCAGATGGTCCACTCAGCGTTGCAACATGCAAACCAATGCAACACGTTGACTATACATATACAGCTTATAAAGGT
>JAFZXG010000155.1 GCA_017616925.1 Clostridia bacterium
AGGACACGCCCCTTCCCGCCGCCGTGATACAAAAGGCGGAAGCCTATTTAAAAGAAAAAGCCGTGGAACTTATCGAAAAATCCAAGGCTACGGGTTGTGATTTTTTGAAACTCAACAAAATATTATACCGCAGGTTCAACGAAAAATACGGCGAATATAAAGACAGTCTGCTGACCGAAATGAAATATAGGATCGAGATCGAAGTTAAAGGACAAAGTTAAGAAAACAGTCTTCTTACTATCTCTTCGCCGTCCGCACCCGCGATGTATTCGGAAACGTCCGCAAACGCCGACGATAACGCGGAACGGGAAAACGGAATACCAGCGAGTTTTTGCGAAAACTCTTCCGAGTCCTTATACGAAAAGAAGTCGCCCCTTATCTCCGCGTGAGATATAAGTCCCTTTTCTACGTCGAAATAGAGTTCGAACACGCCGAACGGGAACTTGTCGCAAAAAGAGTTCGCACCCTTTGGAGAAGTGCCTATATTCCACGCGAAAGTCGAATATTTTTCTCTTACGAGTTCGTTTATACGCTTTATATCTCCCGCCGTGAACTCGTAACGCGGCAGATCTTTACCGAGAAAAGCGATAAGCCCGCTTTCAAACTTTTCCGCGGAAATATCGGTGTATTCGGAAACGTTCGCTACTCTCGCGCGCACAGACTTTATGCCCTTGCTTTCGGTCTTATATCTGTTGGGTTTAAGCACGGCGGAAAGCGTTTCCATATCGGTCTTAAAAAGGATCGTGCCGTGGTGCAGCACTTTATCTTTATAAAAGGTCTCGGCGTTGCCCGATATCTTCTTTCCGTCCACCGTTATATCGTTGCGCCCCGAAAATTCGGCTTTTACGCCTATACTATTCAGATAATCTATAACGGGCGCGGTAAATTCGCGGTAAAAATCCGAATTTTCCTTATTTTCCGCGATCACGGTAAAGCACAGATTATTTAAGTCATGGTAAACCGCACCCCCGCCGGTTAAACGGCGGACGATCTTTACGTTAAGCCTTTCGGTCTCGCCCATATTCACTTCCGCGATAGTGTTCTGGTTTACCCCGACTATGACCGCAGGCGAATTTTTCCAGACGTAAATATAGCACCCGCCTTTTTCTTTAAGGAGATACTCTTCGGAAGCGATATTGAAATACGGATCGTGACAGTCGTGATAAATAAAAGAAAATTCGCTCATAATTTATTTCGGGCGGCAAAGATAACTTTGCCGCCCGAATCCTTTTTTTACTTAAACGCCTTTCTTGGCTCTTCTCATGATCTCGGCGTCGGACGTATCTGTGTTAGATACGTGATCTTTTAACGGCAGGATCTTGTCGTTGATATAATCGACGATCCAACTTGCCTGCGGGAAGAATTCTTCTTCGAACTCGTGCGGCGGGGTTATCCAGTTTCTCGCGCCGCATACGACGGGCGGAGCGTCCAGATAATCGAAGCAGAGCGAAGTGATATTCGCCGCAAAGTCGTTAAGGATCGATCCCCTTGCGCAAGCGTCGGAAGCAAGAATAATCCTGCCCGTCTTCTTGACACTCTCGACCACCTTTTCGTAGTTGAAGGGAACTATGCTTCTGGCGTCGATAACTTCGGCTTCGATACCGTATTTTTCGGAAAGGATCTTCGCCGCTTCCATCGCCTTATAAAGCGTCGCGCCGATCGTCAATATCGTGACGTCGCTACCTACTCTCTTTATATCGGGTTCGCCCAAGGGTATCTCGTAGTAGCCTTCGGGAACGCCTTCCTTATGGAACTCTTCGCCCTTGCCGTAAATTCTCTGACTCTCGAACACGATAACGGGATCGGTGCCGTTCAACGCGGCGTTCATAAGTCCCTTCGCGTCGTAAGGCGTCGCGGGGAATATTACTTTAAGCCCCGGAACGTGCGCGGGAAGCGCGACCCAGTCCTGCGAGTGCTGCGCGCCGTATTTACTGCCGACAGAAACTCTCAAAACTACGGGCATCTTTAAGATCCCCGACGACATTGCTTGCCACTTGGCGAGTTGGTTGAATATTTCGTCTCCCGCTCTGCCCATAAAGTCGGCGTACATAAGTTCTACGATAACTCTTCCGCCGCAGAGACCGTAGCCGACCGCGGACGAAACGATAGCCGCTTCGCTTATCGGGGAATTGAAAAGTCTGTGATATGGTAACGCTTCGGTAAGTCCTTTATAGACCGCGAACGCGCCGCCCCAGTCGCGTACGTCTTCGCCGTAGGAAGTAAGCGTGGGATCTTTATAGTATCTGTCAATGATCGCTTCAAAGAGACCGTCGCGGATATTGAAACTCTTCATATCGGAGATCTTGTTGCCGTTTTCGTCGAACGCGTAACGCGATTTGCCCGCGATCTGTTTGACTCTTGGGTTCTCCGCCATAGGCATTTTGACGTCAACGGGACGGTCTTCCATCTTTTCGACCGCGCCGTTAGAGAACATAAGGTTTTCGATATAGTAGGGATCTTTCTTGAAATCGTGATAAGGCGATTCGACGGGATCCGCCGCAAGTTTGCAGAGTTTAAGCATACGCTCGGAAATACTCGAAAGTATTTCGTCGAACTTGCCGTCGGTCTCGACCTTCGCGTCGACGAGTGCCTTTCTGTAAGTGATAAGCGGATCGTACTCTTTCCAAGCGTCCACTTCTTCCTGCGTACGATAACTCATAGCGTCGGAAGGCGAGTGTCCGCCGAAACGGTAAGTCACCACGTCAAGCATTGCGGGACCTTTGCCTTCTAATAAAAGTTTCTTCTTTCTTCCCACAGCGTCGATAACCGCAAGCGGATTGAATCCGTCCACTCTTTCCGCGTACATCTGCGAAGGCGTTACGCCCGCGCCGAGTCTCGCCAAGAAGTCGTAAGCCATAGTCTCGCCTCTGGTCTGTCCGCCCATACCGTAGTCGTTGTTGAAGAAGTTGAAAAGGATCGGAAGTCCGCCTTTCTTTTCCCAAAGCGTTCTGAACTGATCCATCGCCGCGAAGTTCATGGATTCGTAAACGACGCCGCAACCTACCGCGCCGTCGCCGACGTTGGAAATAACGATACCTTTTTTATCGTTTATCTTTTTATAGAGTGCCGCGCCGAGCGCAACGGGTGCCGCGCCGCCGACTATCGCGTTGTTGGGGTAAATTCCGAAAGGCAGGAAGAAAACGTGCATGGAGCCGCCCATACCTCTGTGGAAACCCGTTCTTCTCGCGAATATTTCGCTCATAAATCCGTAGAGAAGGAAATCTACCGCAAGGTCTTTTACCTTCCCGCTCTTGTTGAGTTTTTCCACGGGCGCGAGAGTTTCGCCGCCCATAAAGTTCTTCATTATCGAATACAATTCGTCGTCCGACAGTTTGTTGATGGACGCGAGTCCCCTTGCTAAAACTTCGCTGTGCGAACGGTGAGAACCGAAAGTCATATCGTCGAGATCGAGATTGTAAGCCTGACCGACTGCGGCGGCTTCCTGCCCCATCGAAAGATGCGCGGGACCGGGATAAGAGTGCTTAAAGCCCTGATATTCGCCCTTTATCTTGATGGAGTTGATCATACTTTCAAACTCGCGGAGTACCGCGATATCGTTGAAAATACGCACGAAGTCGGCTTTAGTGAAGTTCTTTTTCTCGTCGGCTATCGTTTTGTTGTACTGGTTGACGGGTATATCTTCAAAGGATATCTTACCGCTTGCCCTTAGTTCCTTGGGGTCAACGAACAGTTGCTTTGACATATTGTTTATCTCCTTAAATATTTTTCTTTATTAAATCTGCCAAACGGCTTCTCTTACTATTTCACACACGGTCGGGTGCGGGAATACGAGTTTCTTTATATTCTCTATATCGACTTCTAAGTCTATCATAGCCGATACCGAAACGATAAATTCGCCCGCGTAAGAACCTATGATATGCGCGCCGATAAGAGTATTCGTCTTTTCGTTCACGACTAACTTGCAGATACCGTCGAGTTCGGTGTTTTCGGCGATATACCTTCCCGAATAAGTAAGGGGTATCGAAACGGTCTTGACCGAAAGTCCCTTCGCCTTCGCGCTCTCTTCGGTCTCGCCGACGGACGCGACTTCGGGGTTGGTGTAGATGACCGACGGGATAACGTTGTATCTCATACGGTCCTTTTTGCCCGTCATATTATTCACCGCGACTTCCGCTTCTCTGTAAGCGGTATGCGCCAGCATGACTTTGCCGTTGACGTCCCCCGCCGCGTAGACGTTCGCGACGTTAGTCTTCATCTCATCGTCGGTAACTATCGCGCCGCGCTCTAAATTGACGCCGATATTCTCTAAGCCGAATCCCTGCGTAACAGCACGTCTTCCGATGGATAAAAGTATCTTGTCCGCGGAGACCTTTTCGGACTTGCCGTTTCTCTCGAATATCACGCCGTCCTTTTCGATCCCCGTGACCTTGCAGCCGAGATTGAATACGACGCCCTTTGCGGCAAGCCTTTTCTGCAGAATAGACGAAAGTTCCTTTTCGGTAGGTCCCGCGATCTTGTCAAGCATTTCGACGACGGTCACTTTACTGCCGACGGACGAGAAATAACTCGCCATCTCTAAGCCTATAACGCCGCCGCCTATAACTACGAGTTCCTTGGGGATCTCGGTGAGATCCAAAATCTCGCGGTTAGTAAGCACCACGCCCGCGGCAAGATTTTCCTTTAGGCCGGGGATGGGCGGAACTACGGGCATCGAACCCGTGGCGATAAGAAGGCGTTTTGCGGTAAAGGTCTCTTCCCCCGCCTTAACGGTGAAACCTTCCGCACTCTTACCTTCGATAAAGGCTTCGGCGTTCTTTATAGTAACCTTATTCTTTTTAAGCCCCGCTTTGACGCCCGAAACCAGCATTTTCACCACGCCGTTCTTTCTTTCGACCACGAATTTCTGATCGACGGTGGCTTTTCCGCTTACCTTCACGCCGTAATTCGCGGCATGGTTAGCATAGTCGGCGACCTTCGCGGAATTAAGGAAGGTCTTACTCGGAACGCAGCCTTCGTTTAAGCACACGCCGCCGAATTCCCTTTTCTCGATAACGAGAGTCTTAAGCCCCGCTTTTCCCGCGCGTTCCGCGCCGAGATAACCCGCAGGGCCGCCGCCTATTACTATTAAATCAAAAGTTTCCATATATTCGTCTCCTTTTTTGTTGCGATTACTTATCGTCTTGCGACCTTAATTATAATCCCTTTTCGTCGGTGATCAGGTTGAAACTGAAATTCTCAAGGTAGTCTTTGAGTTCCTTTAAGAATCTCGACGCGGGCGCGCCGTCAAGCGCGCGGTGATCGTAAGTAAGCGACAGGTTCATTGCGGTATAGGGAACGATCTCCCCGTTCGCGCCGAGTTTTATCTTGGTTTCCATAGTGTTTACGCCGAGTATTCCCGTTTGCGGCGGGTTGATGACGGGCGTGAAACTTTCGATCCCGAACGTTCCTATGTTGCTGACCGTAAAACTGCCGCCCGTTAAGAATTCGGGAGAAAGTTTCCCGTCGATAGCGTCGGTAGAGAGTTTTTTACTCTTTACCGCGAGTTCCGATAAACTCATGGTGTCCGCGCCGAAAAGCGTTGGAACTAAAAGTCCTTTGGGCGTGTCGGTGGCGATCCCCACGTTCGCGTGCGCGAAATATCTCATCGTGTCGCCGTTAATTAAATTCGCGTTGAGATCTTTATGATTTTTAAGCACTCTCGATACCGCGAAAACGATTATATTGTTTACGGTGATATTCGGAAGTTTCAACTTTTCGGCGTTGTCTTTAAGATACTTTCTGAACGCCGTGATATTCGTGCAGTCGAAGGAAATGTTGTGCGTAAGCTGCGCCATCGTGGAAAGCGAAAGTATCATATTCTTCGCGATGACTTTTCTTATGTTGGGCATCTTCTCGTCGGTGAACGCTTTCAGGTCCGCGGGCTGTTTTACTTCTTCCTTTACCGCCGCGATCTCTACCGCCGCCTTGGGATTTACACTCGCTTCCCTTACGTCCCTTTCGATTATTCTGCCGTTCGGTCCCGTGCCTACCGCGCTACTTAACGCGACGCCGAGTTTACCCGCCAGATTCTTTGCCCTCGGCGACGCGAAGATCTTTCCGTCTTCTCTCGCCGCGGCTGTTTGCTGCGGTTTGTCCGCTTTTACTTCGGCGACTGCTTCCGCTTTTACTTCCTGCGCTTTCGGCGCGGCGGCGTTCGGGGATAACGCGCTTGCGTCTACC
>JAFZXG010000156.1 GCA_017616925.1 Clostridia bacterium
AATTACTATAATCTTCTCGCTACGGGTAAGTTCGACTGGACTTCTATAGCGCAGATACTTACGGGACTCGGTTGGGGCTTGGGTTATTTCGGTATGCCGCATATCCTCGTTCGCTATATGTCGATAAAGTCGGAAAAGGAAATGAAGAAATCGCAGAAAATAGGTATCGTTTGGTTTATCATCATACTTTTCTTCGCGACGTACGTGGGCTTAGCGGGACACGAGTATCTTGGTGAAATGATAAACGGCGGCAATAAGCAGAGAACGTTTATAATGATGGTCGACAACCTGTTCGGGAACGGCGCGCTCGCGTTGCTCGCAGGCGTGTTTCTTGCGGCGATAATCGCAGCGTCCATGTCCACCGCCGATTCGCAACTTCTGGCGTCATCCTCGGCGTTTTCGTCCGATATTTATAAGACGACCGTAAGAAAGAACGCAAGCGACAAGGAAATGCTTTGGGTGGGCAGGATTGCCGTTGCGGTGATCTTGGTCATTGCGGTTCTGATCGCGCTATTCGGACCGAACGATATAATGCAATTAGTTTCTGCGGCGTGGTCGATATTCGGCTCCGCGTTCGGACCTGCCGTACTTTTAGCACTCTTCTGGAGAAGGTTCAACTATAAGGGTGCGTGCGCGGGTATTATAACGGGCTTTTCGGTGTCGATACTCTGGCTGGTGCTTTTCAACTTCGAATATTACGGGTTTACGAGCGTGGTCGCCAACACTCAACTTTACGAAATAGTTCCTGGCTTTATCATAGGACTTGTCGTGGCGGCAGTCGTTTCGATCGCCACGGGAAAGCCCGACGAGAAAGTACTCGAACTTTTCGACTCGGTGGGAAAAACCGTGGAAGAACCGATCGAAAAGACGGCGGAATAACGGATATACTTAAAATTGCGAAAAAAGGCGCATACTCTATAAGGGTATGCGTTTTTTATATCGTGCGGTAAAGCGGTTTACTTTAATACTTCTTATCGTTCTTTCGCTGTTTTTTCTTTCGGACTGCGCCGTCAAAAAGTTTTTTTATCCCTTGAAATATAAGGACGAGATAATCGGTTACGCGGACTATTACGGGTTCGATCGCGCGCTTATATTTTCTCTCGTTAAAACGGAAAGCGGATTTAACGAAAAAGCCGTGAGCGGGAAGGGAGCAAAGGGGCTTATGCAACTGACCGATTCCACGGCGGAGTACGTCGCCTTAAAAAAAGGCGAGACGGAGTACGATATATTCAGGCCGGAAACTAATTTGGATTTCGGGTGTTTTTATCTTCGGTATCTCTTTTTAGAGTTCGCGGATATAGAAACCGCGCTTTGCGCCTATAACGCGGGCGAAGGCAGGGTGAGAGAGTGGCTTAACGACGAAGAGTACAGTAAGGACGGAACTTCGCTCGATAAAATTCCCTTTGAAGAGACTGAAAACTATCTTAAAAAAATTCGTGAAAGTTTATTTAAATATAAAAAATTGTACGGAAAACTTCTTGACAAACCCGAAAATTTTGAGTAATATATAAAGGCTGACGTGAGGGTGGCGGAACTGGCAGACGCGTACGTTTGAGGGGCGTATGGTTAAACCGTGTGGGTTCAAGTCCCATCCTTCACACCAAAATTGTGGCTTTTGACCACTTGAATAGGTAGTTTGACAGGGTTTTATGTCAAACTACCTTTCATTTTAGGGGTATTATGACCACTTTCGGTGTTGAATTTTTTTATCTATTCTCGGTTTTGGGGAATGATTTGGGGAATAAAAACGTTGTTTTTCGTTATATAAAATCTTGCGTTTTCAGATGTATAAAAAAACTCAATCTCAAATTATTTAATTAAAATTTTGTTCAAATTTTGGGGTTCACTTCAGAACGATACTCGTTTTTTCTCATAAACTTTTTAACTTTATTATTCCCGCTTTCGCTTGGCAAAGTGAATGGATAAACGACAAAAATTTGTAAGAAATCGATACAACCATTAAGCTAAACTTGTCGGATTCATATGGATTGTCGCAATCGCCATGTCCAAAATAAATATCTTGATTAACTGTACCGTGTATGTGGCAAACTGAAGATTCGTTAATGCTGTATATCTTCTCAAGCGTTTTTGTATAATTAAAAGTTAAAAACAAATCATTTTCTTCAAATAGACTTACCTGCTGTACACCGAAAGTACCATTTGCGGTTATATAAAGTACATCCGCAGGTTTTCACATCGGCAGTTTTGTTGTTCTCGCGAATAATCGGATTAAAAGGTTATTCTTAATGGTTGGCGCTATGTGGGAAGGCAACTGTAGCGCCGTTCTGAAAGTAGCGCCGTTTTTCTATGAAAATTTCCTTTTTCGTACATTCCGATTATATAAATTTAAAATAATGATCAAGTAGTTTCGCGAGTGGCAGGAGAGGATTCCGCCGTTTTTTTTATTTTACCGGGGCTTAATCCGACTTTTGACTTAAAAACCTTACAAAAATAATACACATCGGAAAATCCGCAGATCTCGGCGATTTCCGTAACTGACAAATATTTTAGTTTAAGGAGAGTTTGCGCA
>JAFZXG010000157.1 GCA_017616925.1 Clostridia bacterium
GCCGTGATTTCCCCGCTCTTACCGAGATACTTTGCTTTGAGTTCGGAAAGGACTTGTCCGTTTACGACGGATTTAAGTTTTTCCTTTACCTGCTCTCTGATTTCCGCTATCCTGTTATCCATAAAACCTCCAAAAAAATACGCCCCTAAAGTATAGTGAGTATTTACTCGCTGTACCACCTATTTTCATCCCTATAAAAGAGAACTCGTTTTCTTATAACGGAGATAAACCGACGCCGCCTACTCGTTTCCTTTCGGGGCGCAACTCGGAAGTGAATACCGCATTTCCGTCTATAAAAAACCTTTCAGCCACGGGTTTTTCTCTCTTTATAAACGTCAAAACGCGTCTGTCTTCGTCAACGTTTTCTTAATTATATTATAAAGAAAGGTTAAAAGTCAACTTTTTTAAATGAAATAGGCTACGTTCTGTTCAAATAAATTTCAGGGATCTTACCCACGATTATGCTTTCCGAAAGAAGTACCGAAGTCCTGCACTCACCCGTTTTTTTGTATATCGGTGCGTTAAGATAATATGAGCAGACTACTTCGATATAGAGCGAGTGCATGGTTTGGTTTATTCCCGCGGAAACGAATCCGTCCTTAAAATCACAGGTAACGCCTGACAGCGAGAGCGATTTAAAACAGATTTCCGGACCGTATCCTGAAATAATACTTATTCCCGAAAAAGCGAAAAGCGGTAAAGAGACGCCTTGTTTTAACGTTTTTACGAGTTTTTCCTCCGTTTTTAAAGCGATCTTTCTGTTAAGCGCGTTTATTTTCGCCGAATCCGCAGTGATCAGAACGATATCGCCCGCGGAATTTTTTTCGATTTTTACGAGCTCCGCGTAGTCGTATCCGTCCGTAATTTCTTCAAACACGCACTCGTTCACCGCTTTTGCCGAATAGACGTACAGATTATCGTAGCAAACGTTAAACACGTTGGTAAGAACGATCTTATCGGCGTAAAAAAACGCGCTTCCCGAAATAAAAAAAACGAGAATAAAAGATAAAAGACGCTTCGCTTTTTTGTTCTGGCGTCTCTTTCTTCCGACGTAATAAATGTTTTCTTCCACGCATTCTATCATATAGTAGAATATTCGCGTTCAGTTCTTTTTAGACTTTGCTTTGAATATTACCGCGAATATATACCCGAATACGATCACGGACGCGATACCCGCTCCCGCGGAAGTAATTCCGCCCGTTATAGCCATAAAAAGACTTTCTTTCGCGCCTTCCATAGCACCCTTTGCGAGCAGATATCCGAACCCAGAAATAGGTACTGTCGCACCGCTCCCGCCGAAATCGACGAGATACTGATAGACGCCGAAAGACTGTAAAATCAATCCTGCGATAAGAAAAATAACGAGAATTTTCCCTGCGGTAAGTTTAGTGTAATTGATAAGGATCTGCGCGACGGTACATATACCCCCGCCGACAAGGATCACTTTAAGAAAAGTAAGAAGAATATCCATTTTTACGCCTCGATAGAAACCGCGTGCGCTATGGCGGGTATACTTTCACCTTGTCCCGAAGATACCGAAGATAACAGCGCGCCCGTCGCGGCGAAAAGCATTTTGTCGATTTTTTTATTTAACAGTTTTTCGTAGAGATATGCACAAAATACAAGCGAAGAACAACCCGCGCCGCTTCCGCCCTGAAACTCTTTTTCGGAAATATTGTAAATAATCTCACCGCAGTCGACGTGATTTTTATTTACATCGTATCCCTTTTCCCATAAAAGATCCTTTAACAGCCTTGAACCCAAAGCACCGAGATCGCCAGTAACTATCATATCGTAATTCTCCGGTGTTTTACCGCTCTCGATAAAATGCGTATATAAGGTGTCCGCCGCGGCGGGTGCCATAGCCGCACCCATATTGTTCACGTCGGTTACGCCGTAATCAACGACTCTGCCTATTGTTCCGCCCGTTACTTTCGGTCCTTTCCCTTTATTTGAAATCACGAGCGCACCCGCGCCCGTTACCGTCCATTGAGCCTGCGGCGGTCTCGTTGAACCGAGTTCCAAAGGATATCTGTACTGTCTTTCGGCAGAAGAAAAATGACTGCTCGTCGCGCACACGGCGTTTTTTACGTAACCGCCGTCAATAAGTGCGCCGCCAGTTAAAATGCTCTGCGTAAAAGTCGCGCAGGCTGTATATAATCCAAGGTATCCCGTAGAAAAATTACGCGCCGCGAAGGTCGCGGAAATTATCTGATTGAGCAGATCTCCCGCAAGGATTACGTCCACGTCGGCTTCCTTTCTGCCCGCGTTATGAATAGCGTTTTTTATCGCCGTGTAAAGAATTTTGCTTTCAGCCTGCTCGAACGATTTTTCGCCGAACTTATCGTCCGAAAGTTTTATTTCTATCCTGTCGCCTATACATCCCGCGCACTCTTTCGGTCCGCCGACCGAAGAAACGCCGACGATTCTCGGCGCGTTTTTAAAAAATACAGTCCTTTTCATCAAAAAACCCTGTAAATAACGAAATATATTAGTCCCACAAGCACGCTCGCCGCCACACCGAAAACGATAATAGGTCCTGCGACGGTAAACATTTTCGCTGCGGTTCCGTAAACATAGCCTTCGGTTTTGAATTCCATTGCGGGTGAAACGACGGAGTTTGCAAACCCCGTTATAGGCACGATCGAACCGCCGCCCGCATACTTTCCTATTCTATCGTAAACGCCCAGTCCCGTTAAAAACGAGCCTAAAAATATAAGGGCTACCGAAACGTACGCAGCAAGTTCATCGCCCGACAGTCCCAGAACTTCCGAGAATATAAGTCTTATACCCTGACCAACCGAACAAATCGCGCCGCCCACCCAGAACGCACGGAATAACGATCTCTTTTCGTCGGTTTTCGGCGCAGTCATAGATACGAGCGAAAGATAATTTTCGTTTACACAGTCTTTAGCGGTTTTCATTTTTCACCTCCGACTTGAAGTTTTTTTTGAAAACGCTCTCTCTTTCGTCGAGATTTTTCAAAAACTCCTGTTCTTTTACGTTGTTTCTCACTCTCTTAATATTGACTTAAAACCTTGAATATATACTGTTAAAAAATAAAAACACGGCTAAAATTTCAGCCGTATTTTATCTAATATCTTATTTTCGAGTCTCGAGACCTGAACCTGCGACACGCCCAGCGCTTCGGCGATCTCGTTTTGCGTTTTGTCCCTGTAATACCTTAGTACTATAAGTTTCCGTTCTCTTTCCGTAAGTCCTTCTATCACTTTGGATATCTGTATCCTGTCTAATATAGATTCTTCACCGTCCGAAAGAGATATTTTTTCAATCATTTCCTGACCGTCATCGTCGTCACCTGCCTTTCCGAAAATCGACAGCGGCATTCTCGAACTGTCCATAGCGACGACCGTTTCTTCGGGGGTTATGCCAAACTTTTCGGCGATTATCTCGACCGTCGGGGGCGCGTTATTATTTAACGAATAATCGTCGATAAAACGATTTATCTTGTTAGCGAGTATCTTTAAGTTCCTCGAAACCTTTATCGCCCCGTTATCGCGC
>JAFZXG010000158.1 GCA_017616925.1 Clostridia bacterium
GCGGGATTTTCGTTTATATGTTCAGAAGTGTGGTTATCAAATCGTTCATTAAAACGTCACGGTTTATTTTATATACATACGTCATTTCTTTATCTAACTCTTTTTTCTCATAATACCCGTTATAATCGGGCAAGATTCTCTTCGTCTTTTTACAGAGCATAAATTTTTCTTCTTTATTAAGCAGATACGCAACGGCTGTAACGTCCCAGATAACTTTAGTCCAAGGGTACGGCGCGCCTTTCGGTTTGCTGTATTCTATTACGATTTTGGACAGATAGTCCGTAAGTTCGTTTTTTCCCGTAAGCCAGTAGTTTAATTCGGGCTCTGAAATCGTAAATTCGGATACCACGCATTTACAGGGCAGCTGTACGAACTCCGCGTCAGAACTCATTACTACCCGCGCTGCCGCAATATCCTCGCACATATTGAACTCTTTGGTATCGCGGTACTCTCTGCCGTGTCCGCCGAGCCACACGATTTTTATTCTTTCGGTAATACTGTTATCGAGGATAATGGCGGACGCAATATTAGTTATCGCACCTATCGCAACCACGGTCAGTTTATTGTGTTTATCATAGTTTTTAGCTCTTTTCACCAAATCTTCCGCCGCAGGGGAGATTACCGGAGTGTTCTCGTTCTCAAGAAAAGTATTTGAGCCGCGGTAAACGGCGGTAAAGTCTTTT
Organism: Clostridia bacterium; assembly: GCA_017616925.1. Classification (GTDB taxonomy): domain Bacteria; phylum Bacillota; class Clostridia; order Christensenellales; family Borkfalkiaceae; genus UBA1259. The sequence goes on from JAFZXG010000158.1 coordinate 684, forward strand.
CTTCCCGAAAGAGCGAGAATTTTAAAAATCTCGTCGAAACTTTTTTCCATACCGATTTCGGCGCTTTTCACTTTGGAATTTAAAAACGGCGCGGCGTATATTGCTATCGGGTTTAATTCTTTATTCAGCATCATATACGCCAAAGCAAATTGATCGTCAACTTCATTAAAAGCGTCCGTATCCAGAATCACGTCTATCATTTTTTACCTTCTTTTATATTTATATGTTTTTTTGGTCAGGACAAGAAAACTTTTTATATTTTGCGGGAGTCAACCCCGTTATCGATTTAAATGTTTTTCCGAAATAGTTCGGGTTGTCGAAACAGAGTTTTTCGGAGATCTCGGAGACCGAAAGCCCCTTTTTCAATAGCCTTTTGCTTTCTTCTATCTTCAGACGGGAATAATAACGCATTATGGTCGTCTTTTTGTGTTTTCTGAATATGCCGTTTAGAAAAGTATTGCTGTAAAAAGTCATTTTACATACGTCGCTTAACGTGATACTGCCGTATAGATTGTTTTTCAGTATATTCGTAATATCGTTCACGAGATTGAGTTGCAGTTCTGACTTGTCTTTTACGCCGTATATTTCGTCCTCGCCGAGTTGTTTTCTTAAAAGCAATATAAGAAGTTCTTCAAGAACGTTTTCGGTAAGTTGTCTTGCGCCTATAGGCGCGTCTTTTTTCAGCACGATCCTTTCCTTAAACGGTAGTTCGAAAGATCTTTCACTCTCCGCGATAAGCCTTTCCATAAGGTTTTTTTCTTCGCCTACGAGAAAAGCGGGCTTATCGAGAACGCTTAGGGCGTTCGACTTGCAATTAAAACAGAGAACGAATACGCGTCCTTTTTTTTCGGCGTAATACCTATGCGAAACGTTCGGCAGCGTCAATTTAAACTCGCCCGCGTTGAGTTTAAGATAAACCCCGTCGTTCTTGCAGAAGATCTCGCCGTCTATCACGAAGATCAGTTCGTAGAACCCGTGCGTTTCGGCGGGATAGAAAAAGTCCGCGTCGAGAGACAGGTCTTCCACGGTCTTAAGTCCCGTTACCGAAACGGTCTTTTCGATTTCAAGATTGTAATAGCGTCTCATACGGAAATCATACCACGATTAAGCAAATAAAGCAATAATTTTTTTCAGTTTTATTTTTTACTCTTTTTGTTTTATTTTGTGTATTGAAAAGAAAAGGAATAAGTCGTAAAATAACAATAAGGGGAATCGTTATGAAAAAAATAATCGTCGCCGCGTTCCAGTGCGAATCCAACAGCAAAGCGAGACTTAAACCGACCAAGGAAGATTTCGAGTATTTTAAGGGTGAAGACATCTTTAAAAAACTCGTAGTAAAGGACGTTTTCGAAAGCGCGGGGTATAAAGTCGTGCCGTCGATCTACGCCGTGGCTTTGCCGTCGGGTACCGTTACCGAAGACATCTATTTTTACTACGAAAAACAAATAATGCAGACCGTAAGGGAAAACACCGACGCGGTCGGCGTCTATATCTTTTTTCACGGCAGTATGGAAGTGGACAATATCGGAAGCGGCGAACTCTATCTTTTAAAAGAGATAAGAAAAATCGTTTCTCCCGACTGCGTAATTTCTATGACGATGGACGCGCACGCGAATATTACGGCGGAACTCGGTGAATACGCGAATATCACCTGTGGCTTTAAGACCGTTCCGCACACCGATCAGAAGGAAAGTCAACTCCGCGCGGCGCACGCACTCGTAAAGGCGTTAGATACGGGCGTAAAACCGCGCCTTTTCGTTCAGTACGTTCCCTTTTTACTTAAGAACGATACGCTTTTAACGGGCGAAGAACCCTTAAAGAGTCTTATCGCCGAAACGGTCGAGTACGAAAAAGATGAAGAAGTGTTTTCGGCGAATCTCTTTTTGGGGCATTGCTGGATAGACGCGGTGAACACCTGCGCTTCCACGGTAGTCTGCGCGGATACCGAAGAAAAAGCCGAAAAAATCGCGAAAAAACTCGCGAACGAACTTTGGGCTACGAGAGACGTATATAAATTCAAGATCGAAGCGGAAGATCCCGAAGAGTGTGTAAAACGAGCGATAGAAGGCAAGGAAAACAGGATCTTTATAACCGACAGCGGCGACAACACTACCGCGGGCGCGGAAGGCGAGTCGGTAGAGATATTGAAACTCTTTTTAGCCGCGGATCCGAAAAAAAAGACTTGCGTCGCGGGAATAACCGATTACGACACGGTGAACGGGCTTTGGGAAAAGAAAGACGGCGAAGAGTTCTTCTTTGAAAAGTTCGGCGTAAACGCTAAAATAAAATCGCACGGAGAAATACTCGGCTGGACGAAGGAAATAATAGGCAAAAGCATTACCGTCTCCGTCGGGAACGTGGACGCCGTGTTCACCGAATACCGCAGCGCGTTCATAGAAAAAGGGAATTTCGACAAGGCGAACGTCGATTTACTCGGTTATAAAATAGTCGTCGTTAAACTCGGTTATCTGTTCACCGAACTGAAACCGTACGCAGACAGGGAACTGTTCGCTTTATCCGACGGGGCGAGTTGCGTGGAACTTAAAAGGCTGAACTTAAAGAAAATAATGAGACCTATGTATCCGCTTGACGAGTTCGAGTGGAAGGCGTAAAAATAAAAATATTTAAGGAGAAATTTGTTTATGGCGTATTACAACGAAAAGGAAACGAAGAACAGGATCGCGAAGGTGGTTAAACTTTTAAACGACAAGAACGTCGATATCGCGGTGATCTACTTTGACGAACTGAACGTTGCAAACGGCTGGTATCTTACCGGCTGGGTGGGGCAGTTTGAAAAGGGCGCGGTATTAGTCGGAAGAGACGGAACGACCATGCTTTTGGGCGGACCGGAAAGCGAACCCTTCGCAAAGCAGTCGTCCGCGATACACGACACCCGTTGTTTTAAGGTGTTTATGGTTCCCGACGAAGAATATCCGCTCGCGACCATAATAGGATTCCCCGAACTTTTCGCCGAACTAAACGCAAAGTTCCCCGTAAAGAGAGTGGGACTTATCGGAACTAACGACATGCCTTACGCGGTGCATCAGGACTTAGTCAAGGGTTTCGAAGGTTGCGACGTCGTGGATCTGACCGACGACTATCTTAAATTTCGCTACGTCAAAAGCGACTGGGAAGTCGAACAGGCGAGAAAAGCGACTATGCTTTGCTATAAGGCCTATAAGGCAATGGCGGAAAAGGTCAAAGCGGGGAACAGAGAGTTCGAAGTCGCGGCGGCGGGCGAGGCGGTATGCAGAGAAAGCGGCGCGAACAGTTTCGCGTATCAGACCATAGTGGGATCGGGCGTCCGTTCAAACGCCGTCGTTCCCACGGCAACCGACAAGGTTATGGTTAGCGGCGAAATGGTGATGCTCGGTATCGCGCCCCGTATCAACGGTTATGCGGGGACTTTCGGACACACCGTACCCGTAAGCGGCGAATACACTCCCGAACAGAGAAAGTGTCTTATCGATATGATCGAAGTAATGAAACTCACCAAGAGTATGCTTAAAATAGGCAACAAGGGTAAGGATATAGACGCCGAAGGCAGAAAACTCTACGAAAAAGGCGGGTATTTAAAATATATCGTATGCCCGTTTGCGCATACGATGGGCTTGATGGAAGCCGAAAGCCCCTTCTTCGGTCCTAACAGCGAAGACATACTCGAAAAGAATATGATCGTCAACGTGGACGTCAGTTTCTTCGGGCATCCGACTTTGAACGGTTTAAGGGTGGAGACTTGCTACGTAATAACCGAAAACGGCGCGGAACCTTTATGCCCCGAGTTCGAACGTGAACTTTTCAATTACGTCAAATAAAATGTAAAGATAAAGGAGAACAATTATGGAAAACGGAATCAACGGAAAAAAGAACTGGGTATTTTGCGACGGGGATCTTCCCCCGCACGGCGATAACCCGAACTTTTTGGGACACGAAGCGCTTATGATAACCAACGTCGGAAAGGAAGACGCGCATATCCGCATCAAAGTGCTTTTCGAAGACAAAGATCCTTACGATAAGATCACGTTGGGCTTAAAGGGCGAAAGAACGATCTGTTTAAGACTCGATTACCCGATAGGTAAGGAAAAATATCAGATACCCTTCGGACAGTACGCGTTGCATATTATTTCGGACGTTCCCGTGTGCGCGTGTTTCGGAAGGTTAGACGTTCGCCAGAACAACATGGCTTATTACAGTCTTAGCGGTTATTCGTTCTAAAGAAAGAAAAAGGACGGTACACCGTCCTTTTTCTTTACAAAACTTGCCGTGTGATATAGAATATACGTATGACGTACAAAGATTATTTGACGCCTTGGCAAAAGGTGATTATAAGGAACTACGGCGCGGTAAAGCCCGAGTGTATCGGCAAAGTAATAGGATTAACCGAACGGGGCGTGATCGAAAACGCCGGAAAACTCGGTCTGGGCGGAATAAAATACGATCCCGACTGGAAAGAAAAGGGATTCGTCACGGTGATCCGCAACAACTGGGACTTGCTGCCGAATAGTGAAATCGCTTTTTTTCTCGGTCTCGACGAAGAGAGTTTTGATAAACTTCTGGTCGAGTACGACTTTTTAGACGTAAAACTCGGCAAAAAACCCGAGATAAAGGACTTTTCCTTCCGTCCGCTTACTTCGGAGGAAGAAGAAAACACCGAAAACGTGAGAAAGACGGTGGAAAGTCTTTTTATCGAAGGCGGAGCGAAACCTTTCGATTTTTTCGCGGGGTACGAAGAGTCTTATTTCATAAAGGGTGAAAACGCGGCGATAAAAGATCGCTACGTTTCGTCTTATTGCGCGAAATACAGCGGCTCTCTTTTAGACGACGAACTTTCGGACTATCCGGAAGACTATCTTGAAAAACTCTCGAAAACGGGTACGAACGGGATCTGGCTTTCGGACACGCTGAGAAATCTCGCCGATTTCCCGTTCGACGAGAGTTTTTCGCCCGACTACGAAAAGCGAGTGAAAAACCTTAAAAAACTCACCGAAAGATGTGAAAAATACGGTATAAAAGTATATCTTTACTTAAACGAACCGAGAAGTCTGCCCGAAAGTTTCTTTTCCACGTATCCGCACTTAAAAGGGCAGAGAGCCGAAGACGGAACTTATACGCTGTGTACGTCTAAACCCGAAGTCAAAGAATATCTTTATAACGCGGTAAAGAGTCTTGCCGAAAACGTTCCGCTACTATACGCCGTGCTGACTATAACAATGTCCGAAAATCCGACGCATTGTTATTCAAGATACTGGAACGGCGCGTCAAAAATAGATACCGACTGTCCCGACTGCAAAAAGAGAAAACCACAGGAAGTCGTCGCCGAAGTAAACAACTTATTAGCGAAAGCCTTAAAGGACGGCAACGGTCGTACCCGCCTTATCGCGAATATCTGGGGTTGGGCGAACTATGCGGGTGAAGATAAAAAAGAAGTTTTCGAGACTATCGACCTTTTGAATAAAGATACGGAAGTGCTGTGCGTCAGCGAGTACGGTAAGGAATTTACCCGCGGCGGAGTGAAATGCAAGGTCGACGACTATTCTATCTCGGTGGAAGGTCCGAGTGAGTTTGCCGAAAAGGTGCTTACTTACGCGAAGAAAAAGGGGCACAGGACTTGGGCGAAGATACAGGTAAACAACAGTTGGGAGTGTTCCGCCGTGCCGTTTATCCCCGCTTTCGGACTTATGACCGATCACGTTAAACGGCTTATGAACTTGAAAGTAAACGGACTTATGCTTTGCTGGAGTCTCGGCGGATACCCCGGCGGCGCGTTGCCGCTTATAAACTCTTTTTGTGAAAACGAAGATCTCGACGAAGAGAGTTGGTATAATAAGGTTTACGGCGAAAACGCCGATAAAATAAGATCTGCGGTAAAAGCGTTCGACGCGGCGTTTAAAAACTACCCGTTCAGCGTGGAAAGTATCTACTTCGGCGCGCATAACTCGGGTTGCGGCAACCTTTGGTCGCTCGATAAAGATAGCAGGGAATCGACGATGGTGTGTTATACCTTCGACGATTCGGAAAAGTGGACTTACCCTTACGGTGCGGAGAGTTATATTTCGCTTATGACCGAACTTTGCGAAGGCTGGGGAAAAGGTCTGAAGCTTATAGCGGATCTGAAAGACGATCGCGCGGCGGAAGAGTTTCGTGACTGTGCGCTCGCTTCGTACCTGCATTTTAAGAGCGCGCTTAATCTCGCGACGTTCTCGAAGTATAAGTCTGACGTAAAGAAAAACGCCGATATACTTAAAACCTGTGTGAAAGACGAACTGAAACTCACCGAAAAACTTTACGGACTCGTAAAGAAAGACGCGCTTATCGGTTTTGAAATGACAAACCATTATTACTACAACGAAAACCGCTTGCTCGAAAAGGTCGTGTCGCTTTACCGTATTCTCGAAAATATCGGGCGGCATACGGTCTGACAGAGTATTGCGTTATTAAAAGGAGACGGAAATGAAGAAAAGTTTTTTAGCGGTTATTATTGCGTTGCTAACGATAACGACGCTTGCCGGATGTTTCGGCGGCGGTGCGGGCGGAAGTACGAATTACGTCGGTCCGGTAATAGACAACAAAACGGATCTGCAGCCGACGCAGGAAGAAGGGCTTTTCACGTCGAAAAAACTGCAACTCGTGACCGAGATAAACGGTTCGTATAAAACCGACAGACCGTTTACCGTCGATCCGCAGGACGAAAACAAGAGGATCTACGACGACCTGTATCTGTATAAATACGATTTTTTCTATATGGGTTCGAGCGATTATAAAGATATGTGGTGTAACTAAAGCGACAGCGCGGATTCCGCGTACGTTGAAACGGCGTATTCTTGGCGCAGCGTATCAAATCGACGTAAAGGTATCGGGAATATACAAACTTATCTTCGATATCGTTACGAAATCTTTCGACGTCGTGTATAAAGCCGAAATAACGACTCCCGTTTACGAAGAGATAGAAGATTGCGACATATATTCGACCGCAACGAGTTGGACTTCCATGCAAAAGAGCGGAGACAAGTTTCAAATTTTAAACTATCACGTCGGAAGGGCGAAATTAGTCGCGTTTTTCAGCGGTTTAAGTCATACCAGTCAATATAAAACGACGATCGCTCCCGAAAGCGAGAACAGATACGTCTGTAAAAGCGGAACGAAACCCAAATCGGACGTGTATTTCATGATCGGCGGTACTTACGATATTTATATCGACGCGAAAACTTACGTCGTCAGCGTCGAACTCGTTTCCGCCGACGAAGACGGATATTCCGCCGTGGTATACGAGAATAACGAATTTATAAATCTCGAACTCGCGGACAACGAAGTAAAGTACGTCTATACATATCGCTATACGGCGACGAGCGATATAGGCGGTTACGGCGTCGTATCCGACGATATGCCGAGAATATTTACCGCATCCTATCAGGAGTATAAACTTACCGCAACGGACGAGAGTATGACCTATCTTAATACGAACAGAAACGGCGGTTATTATTTCAAAAAACCCGGA
>JAFZXG010000159.1 GCA_017616925.1 Clostridia bacterium
CCTTTTTTGAGCAAATTTACTATTCTTTTAAAACCGTAAAATCGTTAGAAAAAACCGAGCAAAACCTCAAACGGTTCAACTCGGTCTCATTTGGTTGCGGGGATGGGATTTGAACCTCATGACCTCCGGGTTATGAGCCCGACGAGCTACCGGACTGCTCTACCCCGCGATATGTTTGCGCTCTCCGAAAGCGCCTACATATAATATACCATAAAAACCGTTTTGTCAACTTAAAAATTAAAAAATTTCAAATTTATCCTTTACTCGCTTGAAAAATTTTTACCCTTTTGTTACAATAATAATATGTTTGTGGATTTATTGGGAATTTCTCCGAAAGAGACCGTCGCCGTTGCGGTTTCAGGCGGTCAGGATTCTATGGCGTTACTTCATATTTTGCGCCGGGAAAAAGAAAAATTCCACTTTAACGTTATCGCGATCAACGTCGAACACGGTATCCGCGGAAAAGCCTCGGTTTCAGATTCCGAATTCGTCGCTTTATACTGTAAGAATAACGGCGTGCCGCTGCTGTCCTTTAAGGTAGACGCGCTATCGTACGCGAAGAAAAACAAACTGTCGGTGGAAACGGCGGCGCGGATTTTAAGATACGGGTGCTTTTTAGACGCGATAGCGAAAGGAAAGTGCGACAAGGTGGCGACGGCGCACCATAAGAAAGACAATTTCGAGACCGTCCTGTTTAACCTGTTTCGCGGAACGGGTATAAAAGGACTCGCCGGCATAAAGGACGGGTACGACGGCAGAATAATCCGCCCGTTGCTTAAGACCGACAAATCGGAAATAGAAAAGTACGTCAAAGAAAACGAATTGCCTTTCGTGACCGACGAGACCAACTTTTCGACCGACTACACGCGGAACGCCCTGCGCCTAAATGTGATACCCAAGATAGAAGAACTCTTCCCCGACGCCGAAAACGCCGTGCTGCGCCTTTCGGAATCGGCTAAACTCGACGAAGAATTCCTATCCGCCGAAGCGGACAAAATTCTCTCGGTGTTTTCGGACAGAGTGGAAATAAAGATCCCCGCACACTATTCGGTGTTCGCGAGGGCGACCGTAAAGGCACTAAAAAGTCTGGGCGTAAAAAAAGACTGGGAAAAGGTACATATCGACGACGCATACGCGCTTACGGTTAAGCAAAACGGCGCGTCCGTCGATCTTTTGGGCGGCGTAACGGTATGTCGCGAATACGACAAACTTACCTTTACGAAGACCGAGACCGAAAACAAACCCGAATTCCCCTTTTCGCTCGGCACGTTCGAGTTTTTCGGCACAAACTACAAAGCGGAAATAACGGCTGCGGAAAACCTTAAAGACGGGTTATATATCGACGCCGATAAACTCCCGAAAGACGCGGTAATAAGAACGAAAAAAGACGGGGACAGATTCACGAAGTTCGGCGGCGGAACGAAGAGTCTCGGCGACTATTTTACGGACATAAAAGTACCGAAAAGACTTCGCGATAAAATACCCGTGATAGCGAGCGGAAACGAAGTTTTCGCGATATTTAAGTTAGCGGTGTCGGATAAAGTCAGAATCGACGGGAATACCCGAAGAATAATAAAACTAACGCAAGAATAAGGAGCACTATGGAAAACTACAGGATACTTCTGACCGAAGAACAGATTCAGAAAAGGGTAAAAGAACTCGGCGAACAGATCACGAAAGACTATAAAGACAAACATCCGTTGTTTATATGTATGCTAAAAGGCGCGATAGTCTTTTTCTCGGATATAATAAGAAACGTCAAGATCCCCGTCGAAATGGACTTTGCACGACTTTCTTCCTACCGTAACGGTACGGTAAGCGGCGAAATGCAGATGATAAACGATATTACCGCGGAAGTCAAAGGTAAGGACGTTATAATCGTAGAAGATATAGTAGATAGCGGAAAGACTCTTTCTTACTTTTGCGAACTCTTAAAGAAAAAAGAACCCGCGTCCATAAAGATCTGCGCTTTTTCGGATAAAAAGGAAAGACGGGAAGTCGATATCGAAGCGGATTACGTGGGATTCGATATCCCGAACGTTTTCGTCATAGGCTACGGACTCGACTACGCGGAAAAATACCGCGAACTCCCCTTCCTTGCCGAAGTGTTGGATCCGTCGAAGATATAAAGAACTAAAAAAACGCGTTGCGACGTCGCAACGCGTTTTTTATTGCTTTTTTAATTTTTTAAATCAAAACTTCCAAAGATTTATGCCGAGTGCGTTATCTTTTTCACGCCCCACCCATCCGTTTGCGGTATCTATCACGATCTCGGCGGTAAGCGATACGACGGCTTTTAAAAGATGCCCGCCGACTACGTTCCCGCCCTTGCCCGCGCAGGTGATATGAAGGTGAACGTAAGGCTTTCCGTCCGCAAACGAAATATTGCCGACGAGCGCGGTTATCTCGTGATTGCCCGAAAACGAAAATTCTTCGTAAGCCTTTTTATTTATATCGAACACGCCGACGGTAAAGTCGTCGGTCGCTCCGATACCCGAAAGACTGCCCGCGGTGATATTCTCGGCACTCGCCGCCGCCCGCACCGACTCCACGATCTCTTCGCCTTTATTAAGTCTTAAAAATATTTTATCGCCGTATCTTTTATATTCCATTGTATTACCGTCCTATTTTATTTTCGGAAAGAATCCTATCGTTTCGTTTAC
>JAFZXG010000012.1 GCA_017616925.1 Clostridia bacterium
CAAGTGTATCGGGGTCCTGTGTGAGTTTATCGCTGCCGCAGTGTTCACACTTATTGGGAGTTTCACGGCTTACCGTAATTTCGCCGCAGTCAGCGCAATACCACGCGGGAATTCTGTGTCCCCACCAGAGTTGACGGGAAATACACCAATCCCTAACGTTTTCCATCCAGTTAAAGTAAATCTTCGAGAATCTCTCCGGAATAAATCGCACGCTCTTCTTTCTCACCGCTTCGATAGCGGGTTTGGCAAGCGGCTGCATTTTGACGAACCATTGTTTCGATACGATAGGTTCTACCGTGTGATGACAGCGGTAGCAATGCCCTACGTTATGGTGTAAAGGCTCGATTTTCTCTAAAATACCGAGTTCTTTCAATTCCTTGACGACTTCTTCCCTGCAGGTAAGCGCGTCTAAACCGTTATATTTGCCGGCGTTCTCGTTCATAGTTCCGTCGTCGTTTATAACTCTCACGACGGGAAGGTCGTGGCGAAGTCCCACTTCAAAGTCGTTGGGATCGTGCGCGGGAGTGATCTTGACCGCGCCCGTACCGAATTCGAGTTCGACGTAATCATCGAATACAACGGGTATTTCCTTGTTCACGATGGGAAGTATCAAAGTCTTGCCTTTAAGTCCTAAGTACCTTTTGTCTTTCGGGTTTACCGCGACTGCGGTGTCGCCGAACATGGTTTCGGGACGCGAAGTGGCGACGGTAACGTATCCGTCCCCGTCTTTCACCTTATATTTTATGTACCAGAGATGGCTGTCTTCTTCGACGTACTCGACTTCCGCGTCAGAAAGCGCGGTCTTACAGTCGGGACACCAGTTGATTATCCTGTCCCCGCGGTAGATAAGCCCTTTTTCGTATAAGTTTACGAAAACTTCCTTTACCGCTCTCGAACATTTTTCGTCCATGGTAAAGGAAAGTCTCGACCAGTCGCACGAAGATCCGAGCGTCTTTAACTGTTCTACAATCCTGCCGCCGTATTTTTCCTTCCACGCCCACGCGCGCTCCAAAAAGCCTTCTCGTCCTACTTCCTTTTTCGTAAGCCCTTCTTTCGCCATCTGCTCGACGATCTTTACTTCGGTTGCGATAGAAGCGTGATCCGTCCCCGGCAGCCATAACGCCGAATAACCTTGCATCCTTTTGAATCTTATTATAGTGTCCTGCAAGGTTTCGTCCAAAGCGTGCCCCATGTGAAGTTGTCCCGTAATGTTGGGCGGGGGTATTACGATCGTAAACGGTAATTTATCCGCGTCAACGTGAGCGCGGAAATACCCGTTTTTCTCCCACTCTTCGTAAATCTGTTTTTCAAATTCCGAAGGATTGTAAGTTTTTGCCATATCCATAGGCTTTTCTCCCTAAAACTATTTAATTATAGCGTGGAAAATCTTAAAAGTCAATTATATTCGCCGATAGGTTGCCAAATATATCGTCCGTTTCATACTATAAACTATAAAATCAAACGGAGATATGCTATGAAAAAACTTTTTTTGCTGACCTTATGTTTTCTTTTCGCTATGTTTCCCCTGTCCGCCTGCTCTAAGTCTGACGGGAAAACGATCGAACTGAACGAAGTGACACACTCGGTTTTCTACGCCCCCTTATATATCGCGATAGAAAACGGATACTTTAAGGAAGAAGGCGTTACCGTAAACCTGACTAACGGCGGCGGTGCAGACAACTCTATGACCGCCGTGCTTTCGGGAACGGCGCATATAGGCTTAATGGGACCCGAAACGGTAATTTACGTTAAAAATCAAGGCAAGAAAGACGCACCCAAGGTCTTTGCGGGACTTACCCAAAGAGACGGCGCGTTTCTCGTTTCAAGAATCGACGAACCCGACTTTAACTGGGAAAACCTACGCGGCAAAGAGATACTCGCGGGCAGAAAAGGCGGCGTTCCCGCGATGTCTTTCGAGTACGTATTGAATCAGATGGGCTTTACGAGTCCTGTAGATTACACCTTAAACTACGACGTACAGTTCAATATGATGACAAGCGCGTTCGTGTCCGGAACGGCGGATTACTGTACGGTATTCGAGCCGACGGCGTCGGAATACGAAGAACAGGGAAAATGGCACGTCGTAGCGTCGGTCGGCGCGAAAGCGGGCGAGATCCCCTACACTTCGTTTATCGCACTGTCGAGTTATATAAACAATAACGCCGATACTATCAGATCGTTCTTAAAGGCAATGAAAAAAGCCTACGCGTTCCTTAACACCCACACCGATCTCGAAGTCGCGGAAAGCATAGTGAAACAGTTCCCTTCTACGACCATACGGTCTATCGAAAAGTCGATAGAAAGTTATCGCGGGATAGAAGCGTGGAAAACCGATATGCAACCCACCGAAGAGAGTTTTACAAGGCTTCAGAACATTATGGAAAATTCGGGCGAACTCTCGGCGAGAGTTCCGTACTCCGAAATAGTTGACTTAAAACTCGCGAAGGAAATCTTCGGTTAAAGATAAATATACAAATGAAAAACATACTCGAACTTAAAAACGTCCGTCTCGTCTATCAGACCTTAAACGACGAGACGGAGGCGGTAAACGGTCTTTCCTTCAAGCTTGAGGCCGGAAAAACGCTCGGAATCGTGGGAGAGTCCGCCCAGGATGCAAAAACAAGAAAGGTCATACGCAATGAAAAGAATTCTGTACTTATTCCTG
>JAFZXG010000160.1 GCA_017616925.1 Clostridia bacterium
ACTTCCCGTTCTATCGACGGGAAAATAAGCCTTTTATAAGCGTCTTCGCAGGCGTTCCCCACAATTTTTGCCGCGGGGGTATCGCCCTTAACGTATTTTGATTTAATAACCGAAAGGAAGGATTCGGCGTCGCAGGTCAAAGACACTTTTAAGCACTCTTCGTTTTCGCCGCGGTTTACGGCAAGGATCCTGTGCGAAGGGATCTTGTCTGTCTTCTCCGAATAATCCGCGTACATATCGTAAGTTTTGGCGTTTTCGTGTTCTAAAAGTTTACACGAAACTTCGCCTTCGTCCCACAGTTTTTTTCGCAGGATCTTCCTTAATTCCGCGTCGTCCGAAACGCGTTCCGCGATAATATCGCTTGCGCCCGCGATCGCTTCTTCCGCAGAACTTACGCCCTTTTCGGCGTTTACGTATTTTTCCGCTTCGGCGTTTAGGTCGAATTCGGTCTGTTCGGCTATTTTGTCGGCAAGCGGTTCTAAACCCTTTTCGGCGGCGACGGTCGCGCGCGTCTTTCTCTTCTGCTTGAACGGGCGGTAAACGTCTTCCGCTTCCGTCATGGTTTCGGCTTTCGCGAGAGTTAAGGCGATCTCGTCGGTCATCTTGCCCTGTTCGGTGATAGCCGCCGCGATCTCTTCCTTTCTCTTGTCCAGATTACGAAGATATTTGAGTCTGTCCGCAAACTCGCGCAACACCTGATCGTCGCAAGAACCCGTCATTTCCTTCCTGTACCTTGCGATAAACGGTATAGTGTTGCCTTCATCGATAAGATTTATTATATTCGCCGCGTGATCGGCGCGCACGCCGAATTCCTTGCCGAGTTTAACTGAGTAGTCCGTCATCTTTTCTTGCCTTTCCTTTTCCTTATTTCTTTTACCGTCTTTTCGTACCCGTTGTCTTTGGGAACGTAATACACCCTGTCCTTCAATTTATCGGGAAGATACTGCTGTTCGCAATACCCGCCGTAATCATGCGGATACTTGTACTCCCGCGCCATCCTTTTATCTTCCTCGCTGCCGTAAACGGCGTTTTTGACCCACGGCGGCACTTCGTCGTCCTTATTCTCTCTCGCATCCCTTGCCGCTTCGTCCATCGCGATAACGACCGAGTTGGACTTTTCGGCTTCGCAGACGTATATTATCGCTTCCGATAGCGGAAGCAGTCCTTCGGGTAGTCCCATTTCCTTAAACGCAGTCAAGGCGGAACTTGCCACAATAAGCGCGTTGGGATCTGCCATCCCCACGTCTTCCGCCGAGTGCGCGAGAACCCGCCTGAAAATAAGAAGCGGATCGCACCCCCCTTGGATCAGCCGCTGCATATAATAGAGCGCGGCGTTGGCGTCGCTGCCTCTTAGACTCTTACAGAACGCGGACAGCATATCGTAATACATCTGTTCGTCGTAGGAAAGAGATTTTTGTTGTATGGATTCTTCGGCGTCCTTTAAGGTAACGTGGATCTTGCCGTCCTTTCCTTCGGTAGTCAAAACGGCGAGTTCCAAAGCGTTATAGGCGACGCGAAGATCCCCCGCGGAGATCCTTGCGATATGATCTATCGCGGCTTTATCGACGGTAAGGTCGAGTTTTCCGAACCCCCGTTCCTTATCCGCTATCGCGCGGTTAAGCGCAGTCTTGATATCTTCTTCGGACAGACGCTTTAACTCGAACACCCTGCACCGCGAAACGATAGCGGGCGTCATGGACGCGTACGGATTTTCGGTGGTCGAACCTATGAAAATAACGTCCCCGTTTTCGATCGCGGGAAGCAGACTGTCGCTCTGCGTCTTGTTAAAACGGTGGCACTCGTCGAGAAGAAGGTATGTCTTCTTGCCGTACATTTTAAGGTTGGCTCTCGCTTCGTCCACCACTCTTTTAACGTCCGAAACGCCCGCGCTGACCGCGTTTAATTTAACGAAATTTCCGTCCGTCCCAAGCGCGATGACGTTCGCTAGCGTAGTTTTCCCAGATCCCGGCGGCCCCCAGAAGATACAACTGCCGAGTTTATCGAGTTTTATGGCGCGGAATAAAAGTCCCGTTTCCGAAACGATATGTTTCTGCCCCAAAAACTCCGATAAAGTCCTTGCGCGCATACGTTCGGCAAGCGGAACGCTCGCCCTGTCGTTTCCCGTATAATCGAATAAATCCATAGTTTTATTATATCACGCATTATATTTTTTTTCAAGGATAAATAGAATATAGTATGACTGCCGTTTTGCCTAAAATCAAAAAATTTTTGCCGTTTTTCATCCTGCTCGTCCTGTCGCTTATTCTGTCCGCGGGAAAATATTCTTACGCTGTGACAGAAGGCGTCAAACTCTGGGCGTGCTATCTTCTGCCGTCGTTTTTTCCGTATCTTTTCATAACTTCCGTTTTTTCTTCGCTCCCCGCCACCTTTTCGGTGTCGGAAAAACTATCTCCCGTTACCCGAAAACTCTTCGGCGTAAACGGCAGTGCGGCGTACGCCTTTTTAATGAGTGCGATATCGGGCTATCCCATGGGCTCGAAAGTGGTCGCCGACTTAAAGACCGACGGGCTACTGACCGAAAGAGAATCGGTAACG
>JAFZXG010000161.1 GCA_017616925.1 Clostridia bacterium
ACCTGCCCGCGTCGGTTTTTTCTACGGGCGAAACGATCAGCCGTTCGGTCTTTATTCTGCTTATTCCGGAAACGCCATTTTCCGCCGTCCTTACCGTAAAGACGTTCTTTGCGGCGATTTTTACGGGGTGATACTGCATCTTGGAAATGCGAAGCCCCTCGTCTCCGCAGTCTTCTTCTCTGTTTATATACGATAGCCCCGCAGCAAACTTTTTCGCGTATTCGTTGGCAAGCGTGGGATAAGCCCCTTCGTAACTTTTAAGCGCCTTTTCGACGTGAACTATGAGCGTGTCCTTTACCCGTTCGCCCACCGAGAGACCGACGAGTCTGTCTCCGACGAAAAGCCCGCCTACGAGTTGCGAAAGAGTAAAGGCGTTTTCAACGTAATCGTGAACGTTCTTTTCTTCTTCGTACTCGCTCCAACCGTTCGCCGTCTTTTCCCGTTCGTACTCAAAAAGAAGTTCTCTCGTTTTGGGCAGGTCTTTTTCGGTAAGTTCTCTGAAACTGTGGTCGGGGTAGAGTTTTCTGAACTTATTTATATGGTTTCTTTGCCCGCCGTACTTTTTGCCCTTAAACTCTATAAAACTTTCCGCGTCGTAGATATAATCGCACCACGCTCTGTCGTATTCCGCGGAATAGTAAGGGTAACGCTTTGAAAGAACTTTAACGCGTTCGTCGTCTATATAGCAAAAGACGAGCGGCAGGCGGTTTTTTTTACAATAATTTTCTATTGTCTCTATCGCCCCGACTACGTCTTTTCCCATAGGATAGTAAAAACAGTTCTTCGTAAAAGGGTTGTCCTCTTTAAGTATAAGGGTGTCGTTTACGATCGCGTATTCTATAACGTAATCGTCCCGCCACATATACTTGACGCCCGCCGAAATATCGCAAAAACCTATTTCGGATTCTTCAAAGTATTTTTTTATAAGCAGTACGTCTCTGTCTAATCTTTTGAATTCCGGCATAACAATAAAATTCGGGCGCGACGTTTCGCGCCCGAAAACTTTTTCCTTACTTCTTGCTCTTGACTTCTTCCTTTTCCGCAACGCCCTTTAAACTCGCTAAAAGCCCCGCGACGTTCTGTATGTCGCTCGGCACGATTATCTTGGTTGCGTTTCCGTCGGCTACTACTTTCAGCGCTTCGTAACCTTTAAGGGTAAGATACGCGGCGTTCGGGTTCGCGTCGTTTATCATCTTTATCGCCTGCGCCTGACCTTCCGCCTCGGCTATCATAGCCGCCTTCTTCGCTTCGGCGCGAAGTATCATGGACTCCTTTTCGCCTTCGGCGACTAAAATATTACTTCTCTTTTCGCCTTCGGCTTTAAGTATCGCCTCTCTTCTTTCCCTTTCCGCTCTCATCTGCTTTTCCATTGCTTGCTGTATGTCTCTGGGCGGAAGTATGTTTTTAAGTTCGACTCTGTTGATCTTTATTCCCCAGGGATCCGTCGCTTCGTCGAGTATAATACGCATTTTGGAATTTACGGTGTCTCTCGAAGTAAGCGTGCCGTCGAGTTCTAATTCGCCGACGAGATTACGCAGCGTCGTCGCGGTGAGATTTTCTATCGCGCGTATGGGGTTTTCGACGCCGTAAGTAAACAGTTTCGCGTCGGTGACCTGAAAATAGACGACCGTGTCTATCTGCATGGTGACGTTATCTTTGGTGATAACGGGTTGGGGATCGAAGTCCGCGACTCTCTCTTTTAAACTTATCGCAGTCCCAACGGGCCTATCGATAAACGGAACTATAAAATGTATACCCGTATTCAAAAGTTTGTGGAATTTCCCCAGCCTTTCGATAACGACGGCGGTCGATTGACGGACTATCTTTATAGACAGAACGAGTATCAAAAATACCACTACCGCAAGTACGATCAGAACGATCAAAATAGGTGACATATTATTTTACCTCCTCTACTATATATTTATTTCCTTCTAAATTAAGGACGCGCACCCTATCCCCTTTTTTTAAGGGTGTGTCGTCTTCCGTTTTAACGTCCCAGACGACGCCGTTTATCTTTATGGTGCTGCCGCCTTCGTCTTCCGTACCCGAAAGCAAAATAAACTCCTTTCCGAATACCGATTCGGCGTTTGTTTTAACTTCGCCTTTACTCAGTTTTTTCATCACGAGTTTTCTGAACGCCAGCATAAGCGCGAAAGACACGACGATCGCGACGGGAACGGTGACGTACCAGTCTACGCCGAAGATCGCAAGGATCATCGCGACGAGTCCGCCGCCCGCGAACCAGACGGAAACCATTTCGGTCGTGATAAATTCTATTATAAGCGCGGCGGCGGTAACCCCCAGCCAGATATAGATCCACATTGTTTTCACTCTCCTTTCGATTTTTATATTTTAAACCCGTTATAACGGCTTAAAGCGTTCTCATATCGAACCCGTCTAAAAGATTTTCTTTATATAAGTGCGAGTCGTTGCCGTACTGATATAACTTGGGCATTATCTCGTCGCCTTGATCGTCGATCCAAAAAGACGTTATCGCGCTAACCCCTATACACCGAAACCGCGTGCAGAATTCGGGATAAGGAATTCCCAAAAGACAACTCGTGAACGCCATAGAGAACCCGCCGTGAGCAAACAGAGCCACCCTGTCGTAAATATGCTTTTCAGTGGCATAAGTTCCCGAATTTTCGTCGTAACGGTAGCCGAGATCTTTCATAAATTCGGTTACGCCTTTCCTTACGTGCAGCGTTCCGCTCTTAAACTTCGTGTCCTTAAAAAGCGGACTGTCGTACCACTTTTCGCCGAGTTTTTTTACCTTTTCGGATCTAAAATCGCTTAAAATTTTATTATTCCAAAAGCACCAGCCCCAAGAACCGTCTTCCTGCGTTGCGCCGAATTCTTCCCAAGCGCGATCTTCTCTCGCAAAATCCACGCCCTTAATTTTAAGCCCTAATTTTCTCGCGGTATATCCCGCGGTTTCCATAGCGCGTCCCATTGTCGAAGAATATATCTTATCAAGTCCCAAAAGAGAAAATCTTTCCGCTACAGCCTGCGCCTGTTTTTTTCCTTCTTCGGTAAGCCTGTCGTTTTCATAATCGGGCTGACCGTGCCGCACGTAAAAAAGCCACATTTTTCTTTGCCTCGTATCAGTTGTTTTTTCTGTTTGCCTTTAAGTATTCCAGAATTTCGGTCAGTCTGTCTAAATCGTCTCTCGTGTAATAATCGATATAGATCCTTCCCTTGTTATCGTTGCCGATAGCGTTTACTTTCGTGCCGAAAACTCTCTGCATATCGCCGATAAGTTCTTTAAGTTCTGCGGAAAGTTCGATCTTGGGTTTCTTTTTCTTCTTCTCTTCGGGCGGGATAAAGTAATCTTTTACGATCCCCTCAAGGTCCCTTACCGAAAGCCCGTCTTTAACGGCGGTATTCGCCATTTTTATCTGATCTTTGGCAGGTACGGTAACGAGCGTTCTCGCGTGTCCCGCGGAAAGTTCGCCGGATACTACGAGTTTTTTGACTTCGGGAGCAAGAGATAAAAGTCTTAACGTGTTCGCGATCGCGGGACGGGACTTACCGATCCTGTCGGCTAAATCTTCCTGCGTAAGCCCGTAGTCTTCCATAAGCGATTTCATAGCCGTCGCCGCTTCTATGGGGTTTAAGTCTTCCCTTTGTAAGTTTTCTATTAAGGATATTTCCTTTATCTGCCGTTCGTCGTAATTTTTTATGATGACGGGTATGGTTTTAAGCCCCGCGATCCTGCTTGCGCGGAATCTCCGCTCTCCCGCGATTATCATAAACCTGTCGCCCGACTTGTTTACGATAATGGGCATTATTACGCCGTGTTTTCTGATCGACTCGGCAAGTTCGTTAAGCGCCGTCTCGTCGAACATCTTTCTCGGCTGGTTGGGGTTAGCGAACACCGAATCTATGGATATTTCGCTGACGCCTTCCTTTCCCGCGGGTTTTTCGTCTTCGAATAAAAGACTCTTGCCGTAATCTTCTTCGGTCTCCGAGAAGAGTGCGGACAATCCTTTTCCAAGTCCTCTGTTCTGTTTCATAATTCTCTCCGTTTATATCTTTTCTTTAGGTTAAACTATCTTTTCGGCAGTTTAGTCAAAAACTCTTCGGTAAGCGCAAGATACGCTCTCGCCCCCGAACATTTGGTATCGTGCAGCATTATGGGAACGCCGTGGCTGGGCGCTTCCGACAGCCTGATATTTCTGGGGATCACCGTATCGTAAAGTTTCTTTCCGAAAAATCTCCGTATCTCTTCGGATATCTGACGGGAAATGATCGCGCGGTTGTCGTTCATGGTAAGCACCACGCCGTCTATTTTTAGGTTGGGATTGTCGTGCTTTATCACGAGTTTGATCGTGTTCAGAAGTTGGCTTAACCCTTCCATCGCGTAATATTCGCTCTGTATGGGGATTATCACGGAATCCGCGGCGGCCAGGGCGTTTACGGTTATGACCGAAAGCGACGGCGGACAGTCTATCGTGATAAAATCGTAGCATTTTCGCGCTTTTTCCAGCGCGTTTTTTAATATAAAGTCCCTGTTTTTCCTGTAAACGATTTCCACTTCCGCGCCCGCGAATTCTATCGAAGACGGCAGTATGTCAAGCCCTTCCACGCAGGTCTTGACCACCGCTTCGGCAAGCGGAAGATCGTCTATCATCACGTCGTAAACCGAATTTTTTACGTCCGACTTCGAAAAGCCCAGCCCGCTCGTAGCGTTGCCCTGCGGATCCAAGTCCACGAGCAGACATTTATAACCTTTCGCCGCGAGATACGCCGACATGTTCACGCAAGTCGTGGTTTTACCCACGCCGCCCTTTTGATTTGAAAAAGCAATTATTCTGCACATATTCTTTTCCTACGTTGATATTTCCGATAATTTACTTTTCTTCGCCACTTTCGGCGTTATCGTCTTTCTTCTTCGCGCGCGGTTTTCTTGCCGCGGGCTTTTCTACGTCCCCGTCCGCTTTTTTCTCGGCGTTCTCGGTCTCTTTACCCGTTTCGTCCTTTTTTACTATATTCGCGCTGCGTTCGATCCTGCCGAACGGATCTTCGGCGAATTTACCTTCGTTGCCGTCCATAAACGCGATTATCTCTTCCACGGATTTTCCCGACATCACCATTTCGACTTCTTCGGAATAGATCGTTTCCTTTTCAACGAGAAGTCTTGCCATAACGTCGAGAAGTTTTCTGTTTTTAGAAAGAAGTTCTCTCGCTTTATCGAGTCCGTCGTCCACTATCTTTCTCACTTCTTCGTCGATAAGCGCGGCGGTCTCTTCGCTGTAAGTTACGTGCGACGCCATATCCCTTCCTATGAATATCTCTTTTTCGGATCCGTAAGAGATAGGTCCGACCTTTTCGCTCATACCCCACTCGGTAACCATAAGCCTTGCGCGCTTACTGACCGCCTGTATGTCGCCTGCCGCACCCGCGGAAATATCCTGTATTACGAGTTCTTCGGCGACTCTTCCGCCCAAACTCATTACTATATCGTCTAAAAGTTTTGCTTTGGTAAGATGATTGTCGTCGTTATCGGGACGCGTCATCGTATAGCCCGCCGCCTGACCGCGCGGGATTATCGAAACTTCGTGCACGGGATCGCAATGCTTTAAGAGTTTCGCAAGTATCGCGTGCCCCGATTCGTGATAAGCGGTGATGCGCTTGTCGGTTTCGGTAACGAGTCTCGATTTTTTCTGCGGACCTATAACGACTTTATTTATACCCTCGTACAGATCTTTGTTGGTTATAAACTTCCTGCCCGCTCTCGCCGCGAGTATCGCCGCTTCGTTTAATAGGTTAGCAAGATCCGCACCCGAAAATCCGCTCGTTATACGCGCGACGGTCTTGAAGTTGACGTCGCTTGCCATCGGCTTATTTCTCGCGTGGACTTTAAGGATCGCTTCCCTGCCGCGCACGTCCGGAATATTGACGTATATCTGACGGTCGAATCTGCCCGGTCTCAAAAGCGCGGGGTCTAATATGTCGGCGCGGTTTGTCGCCGCCATTATGATTATGCCTTCGTTGGTCTCGAATCCGTCCATCTGCACAAGAAGTTGGTTAAGCGTCTGTTCTCTTTCGTCGTGTCCGCCGCCCATACCCGTACCGCGCTGACGTCCCACCGCGTCGATCTCGTCTATAAACACGATACACGGCATACTCTTTTTTGCCACGTCGAACAGGTCTCTGACTCTCGAAGCGCCGACGCCTACGAACATTTCCACGAAATCCGAACCCGATATCGAGAAAAACGGCACGCCCGCTTCACCCGCGACGGCTTTCGCAAACAAAGTCTTACCCGTTCCGGGAGGC
>JAFZXG010000162.1 GCA_017616925.1 Clostridia bacterium
GGTCAAAAACGATATGACATTACAGAATCAGCAAGAAAATGTCGGATACCGCGACATAAAAGAGTATCTTAACGCTTTCCCCGAACTTAACGTGATCGCCGTCGAGTATTACTGGCAGAGAAACCGTCAACTCTTTATGCTGCTCGAAAAGCACTACAATCTTTCTTTCGAGATCGGTGGCAACCAGTCCAACGACTGCCTGTCTTTCGTAAAACGTAATTTCGGCATACACAGGGCGCTGTTCGGTACGCAATGGCCCGTGCGCAGTATGAGCGCGATAAAGGCGATAATCGAATATTCCGACGTGTCCGAAAAGGACAAGGATCTCGTCGCGTTCGGTAACGCCAAACGGCTTCTGCATTTAAACGAAGAAGACTTCGCGCTTTACGACGATAAGGACTGCAAGTTCGACGAACTTGCCCGTAAGGTCGACGCGGGCGAAAAGTTGAACGTTCCCATTTTCGACGTTCACTCGCACATTATTCCCGAAGAAGACAGAACGACTTCAAGCGTCGTCTATATAAACGGCGGTATCGACAACGTAATAAAGAATATGGACAAGTTCGGTATCGAAAAGATAATTACCGCGCCCATGGAAGGCATTACCACGAACGGTATAAATTCCAACGAACAGGTCCTTGAATTCGCGAAAAAGTACCCGGAGCGCGTCTACGGCTACGTTACCGCGAATATCCACGAGCCCGAAGATATGGCGGCGGTAAATAAGTATCACGAAGAACACCCCGATATTTTCGTCGGATTAAAACCTTACTGGCCGAATCAGCAGTTCGATATGTTGGATGAAAAACTCGACGGGTGGTTCTCTTACGCGAACGAAAAGGGCATGTTCCTTCTCTACCATATGGACGAATCGCAATTAGACAAAGCAGAAAAATTAGCAGAGAAATATCCGAATATAAGGTTTATTCTCGCGCACGCGGGGTACAGTTACGATTTAGCCCGCGGTATCGCGAAAATAGCCAAGAAACATCCGAGAGTTTACGCCGATATTACTATCACGACTTGTACGAGAAAGATAATAGAATATCTCGTCTCCGAAATGGGCGCGGACAGAGTTCTGTTCGCAACGGATCTTCCCTTAAGGGAATTGTCCACACAGATCGCCTGGGTGTGCTACGCCGATATTTCGGTGGAAGATAAAAAGAAGATTTTAGGCGGGAATATGTACAGACTTTTAAACGAATATGAAAAGGAGATAAAAAAACAATGTGGACCGAAGAAAAATTAAACGGAATACTGACTACGCCGTCGGACGCCCTTATCGAAGACATTAAGAAGATCAATGGCGATATAATGATACTCGGCGCGGGCGGGAAAATGGGACCGACTCTCGCGTTGCTTATTAAAAACGCTATTGTTAAGGCGGGGATAGAAAAGCGCGTTATCGCGGTTTCGAGATTTTCCGACCCCTTCGCAAAAAAACTTCTTTCCGACAATAAAGTGGAAATGATCTCGATAGATCTTCTCGATATTCCGAGTTTATACGCCCTTCCCGAAGTTAATAACGTCATCTATATGGCGGGCAGAAAGTTCGGTACGGTCGGCGAAGAGTGGAAAACGTGGTCCATGAACGCTACTCTTCCCGCTTTCGTCGCGGACAAGTTCAAAAAATCTAATATCGTCGTGTTTTCCACAGGGAACATCTATCCGATCGCGCCGCTTTCTTCGGGCGGGTGCTTGGAAAAAGATCGCGCCGAACCCATAGGCGAGTATCCCATGAGTTGTCTCGCAAGAGAACGCGCTTTCGAGTACGCCGCGAACGCTTACGGCACCAAAGTTTTTATTTACCGTCTTTCTTTCGCCGTAGATCTGCGGTACGGAGTTCTGTACGACATCGCGAACAAGGTAAAAACCGGCGAACCAATATATCTCGGCAATTCCATGTTTAACTGCGTGTGGCAGGGTTGGGCGAACGAGATCGCCGTTCGCGCGCTGCTACATACTTCGTCGCCCATGAACGTAATGAACGTGACCGGCCCCGAAATGTATTCGACCCGCAAAGTCGCCGAAAAGTTCGGCGAGTATTTCGGCGTTGAACCCGTATTCGACGGCAAGGAAGAGAACAGCGCGTACATCATGGACGCATCGAAGGCGTTCGAGACTTTCGGCTATCCGTCGGTATCCGCGAATACGCTTATTAAATGGCAGGCGGAGTGGATAAAGGACGATGGCAGGGTTTTGAATAAGCCCACTCACTTCGAAGAAAGACAGGGACAATACTGATTTAAGGAGATTATTATGAACAGACATGAAAAAGCGTTGGAAATTTTACGTAACGGCACCGTGATCCCCGCGATCCCCTTGGTACTTGACGAAAACAGAAAGTTTGACGAGAAAGGACAGAGAAAACTTACGAGATATTATCTCGAAGCGGGTGCCGGCGGTATCGCTATCGCCGTGCATACCACGCAGTTTGAGATAAGAGATCCAAAATACAATTTATTTGAAAAAGTCATTACTATAGTCGGCGACGAGATAGACAGGTTCGAAAAGGAAACTGGCAAGACGATAGTAAAAGTATCGGGGATCTGCGGCAAAACCGAACAGTCCGTAAAAGAAGCGGAAACGATAAAGGCTTTGGGTTACGACGCGGGATTGTTAAGCCCTGGCGGATTGCACGATCTTACCGAAGAACAGATGATCGAACGCACCAGGGCGGTTGCGAAAATATTACCCGTAATAGGGTTTTATCTGCAACGTGCCGCGAACGGCAGAAAATTCTCTTATGATTACTGGAGACAAATATGCGAGATAGACAACGTGGTCGCGATAAAATGCGCGCCGTTCAACCGCTATCATACGTTAGACGTAGTCCGCGCCAAAGCACTTTCAAGCAGGGCTGACGAGATCGCGTTATATACCGGCAACGACGACGCCATAGTTTTCGACCTGATCTCAAAATACGAGTTCCACGAGAACGGCAAGACCTATAAAGCCCGTATCGTCGGCGGACTCTTGGGACACTGGTCGGTGAATACTCACGCCACGGTCGAACTGTTCGATAAAATAAAAGCACTCGACGAGCCGACCGACGAGATATTGACTCTTGCGGGACAGGTTACCGATATGAACGAAGCGTTGTTTGACGCCGCCAACGACTTTAAGGGCGACGTTCCTGGCGTTCACGAGATGTTGAGACGTCAGGGGCTTATCAAGGGAATATGGTGTCTGGATCCGAATAAAACGCTGTCCGAAGGCCAGGCGGAAGAGATTGAA
>JAFZXG010000163.1 GCA_017616925.1 Clostridia bacterium
AGTGTGGACTTATACAGCGGCGTTACGGTAATATCCGTCGCCCAGTTATCGAAATCCGTTTCGTATTCGCTTTTAACGAAGAAGTCGACCGTGGAATCCACACCTGAACTCTTACGGGACTTACCGTATAAAAGTATGCGCCTTAACTCCGCTTTGCTGTCCACCGAAAGATCGAATTCTTCCGAGAGATAATCGTATTTCATAAGTTCGAAAGCGTTGAATTCGGTGACCGCGGCGCAGTTTTTATAGTCTTCGGAAGTATATCCGCGGTTGGTCTTCTCCGCATCGGTGATCAGGAACTGACCGTACGAAAAGACTTCCTTTTCCCCGACGTGAACGTCGGCGTGGGTGGCGTCCAAAACGTACCAGTTGCCGTCTAACAGCACTCTGTTCCAGGCGTGCCCGTTGCCGCTTACGAAGATCGCGGGTATCCCTTCTAATCCCGCCAGAATTATAAACGCTTTGGCGTAGCCTTCGCATACCGCTTTATTATTGTCGAAAACCCCTTCCGCGTACCAGGAATCGTATACGGTCGCGTCGAATTCGGGATTCGCCTTAAGAGTATCCGCGGCGAGATTGTCGTACTGAACGGAAAGCGCAAGCCACTCGTATATGGCGCGAAGTTTTGTAAAATCGTCCATTTCGTCGGTAACTATATCGCGGAGTACCGCTTTCGCCTTATTAAGTACGCTTTCCGCCGCCGAACCCGCTTTGCATTTGGGCTTATACCCGTTCTGGATCGCCCAACGCAGTTGTTCGCTGTTCGAGATATTTTTCAGTTCCTTGGTAACGGAATCGAGTTTGAATCCGTCGAAATCTTCCGCGCGTTTATCGGGTTCTGTCGGCGCGGGCATTTTAAACGCGTAATCGGTCTGCGGGTAAACGTATTCCTTTTCTTCGTCCAAAGTCTCTTCGGCGATATGTTCCCAGCTGCTTTCGGAAATGTAGTATTTCCCCTTGCTGCCGAGATAACTTCTCTGCGCCGAATACCCCATCGGAACGTGTTCGCCCGCGTCGTATATCGCGATGGCTCTCGTATATTCCGCGCTGAAATTATTCGAATATTTCAAAGTGATATCCACTTGATTTTTGATAACGTAAAAGTGAACGTAGTCGATATACGCGGCGAACATTTCCACGCTCGTTATATCGAGTTTGAGAGAAGTCTGCGCCGCGTCGAATCTGTCGAGATACCTGTAAAAACTCACGTTGTCGGGAAGAGTCGCAGTCCCTTCTTCTCCTTCGCCGCCTTCGTCCCCTTCGCCCGACGGATCGTGCGCGGGATCTTCTTGTTCGGTTTCGTACGAAAGGTGTTCTCTGCCGAAAAGGTTGAGTTTAAAATCGCACGCGCTACAAAGAGTCGCCGTAAGCGACAGCATCAGCACCAAAATAACGGATAAAATTTTTCTGATTCTTTTCATAATAAAATTAAAACAGTAATTATTAAAAGCCGTAAATTATCCGAACGATCTTATGCTTACGGATTATATTCGTGAATATCTATATCAAGGATCGGCTCGCTGTTTTCCGAAGCGGGAGTCCAACTTACAGCATACATCAATCCTTCGTTAACCCACGTGATCCCGCGACCGTTCTCGTCGTCACAGGTAACTTCGCCTGCTCCGAACAATTCCGTAAAAACGGCTTCTATATTACCTATGCAATACTGTTTGGTAAGAACTGCTCCTGAAACGGAAAAGGTAACTTCGTTTCCCGTCAGAGCAAACGAGTTATCGCCTAATATCGCTCCGTCGATAGCGGGGATCTCTATTCCGTAGACGTCCGCAAATAAATTTCGTGCCTGAGCGATCGTCGTAGCGACGACGTTTCCGAAAAGCCCTGCCTCCAAAGTAACCGATCTCCCGTCTCCCGAATCCCATGAAAGCAATATTTTTGCGCCGTTCGTATAGTTGTAATACTCAACGATCGTCCTGCTGTAATTATTCGGAACGGAAACGTTACCTTCGCTCCACGGCGAAGTCAGATTGTCTAAACAAGTTTTCAACGTGTTATAAATATTCTCGCTGTCGTCTACGTTATAATATCCGAATTCAAATACGGAATTATATAATTGCGCGTGGAAATAGGTCGGTTTAACAGCCGAAATATCAGGTAAAGCGATCCCGAGAATTTTATTCATCTGCGCTTTTGCAACCGCGTATTTATCAAAAGTCGCGTTGTTATAAAATAAATTCAAATAAACCGCGTCGTTATACGTATCCAAGTATAGATTTATGCCTTTGCCGAGAGTTTCGTTATTATAATCCGCATACTCTTCTCCCGAATCTTTTTCCCACTCGGTACTGTTTTCGATATCGAACAAAGTATCGAAGTACTCGGCGAATTCCGTAAACGTCGCGACCGAAAGGCCGTTTCCCCCGACCATATCGAAACAGAACGAATCGTTGCCTATATCGAAAGATACTTCTATATTTTCTTTTTCGGGTATAGCTATACCGAACCATTGTTGAACGCAATCCATTGCGACTCCGTAACTTTCGGTCATGCTTACGGTCGACTCATTTTCTTCGTCGCCGCCGGTAGTATTATTACCCTTCGTTTTGTCTCCGCACGCTATAAGCGTAAACGCACAGCATATCACCGTGATTATAACGGATATTATCTTAAAAACATTTTTTCTTTCGATCATTTTTTCTCTCCTTACGCGATTTTAATTTTAAAAAATAACTTATAATTACTTATAATGTTTATATATTGTATATTATAATATACGTTCCGCGTCCGTGTCAAGACGAAAGTCCTTAAATTCGACCTTAAAGCCGAAATATCACGGCTTTCACTTTTTTTACGGGGTTTTCGTCCTGATCCTGCAAAGTATCGCTTCGTCTTCGGTTACTCTTCCGACGAAGTCTTTTTCGTCTTTCAGCCTTTCGGTAAAAGCCATACCGCCGATATATTCGGGAATATTGTAACCGTGATTATCTGTCCCCGAAAACTTTATCTTACTATATTCCGACGCGTAAAAATCCGCGAGTCTGTTGGTGCGGTCGTCTCTCATGGCGTTGAAAGTTTCGATCCCCTTTACTTCCGGATACAGCCGAATATGGTCGATATACGACGCTTCTCTGAACGGGTGCGCTTGTATGGTGAGCGCGCCGTTATCGTTTGCAAAGCGTATAAACGAACGCATATCCATATCCGTTATTTCGGGAAGTCCCGCAAGTTTGTCTTCGTCCCACCCGTACACTAAAACGTCCGTTCCGCCGTAAGAGTATTCGAACCCGAAAAATACCTGCAGTCTTTCACCCGCAAGCCGCTTTACAGCCCTGTACCCATCGCAAAATCCGTGTATCCTTTCCCTTATCGGCACGGTCGGGTCGCGAAGCGAGTCCACACAGTTACCGTTTAAAAAATGATCGGTGATAAAAACGCCCGCATACCCGTTCTTTAAGTAAAAATCCACTACGTCTTCGGGACGGAAGCGCGAACAACGGCTGACTATATCGGTATGACAATGAGTTTCGTAAACGTACATAGTTAAAATTATAAATAAAAAATCCTTTAAGGTCAAGCAAAAACGCCGTCCTTTAAGGGCGGCGTTCTCCGATCTTGCGTATTATTTTTACACGTTGCCTTGGGCTTTCATAGCCTCGGCGACTTTCAAAAATCCCGCGATGTTAGCACCCGCCATGTAGTTGCCCGCCATGCCGTATTCTTTGCTCGCCTTATCGCAGGCGTTGAATATGCTTATCATAATGTTGTGAAGTTTCTCGTCCACTTCTTCGAAAGTCCAGGAAAGACGGAGCGAGTTCTGGCTCATCTCTAAGCCGCTCGTCGCAACGCCGCCGGCGTTCGCCGCTTTCGCGGGTCCGTACAGGATACCGCTTGCGAGATAAGTATCTATCGCTTCCGGAGTGGAAGGCATATTCGCGCCTTCGGACACTACCTTGCAGCCGTTCTTGACGAGGATCTTCGCGGACTCGCCGTCGATCTCGTTCTGCGTCGCGCAAGGAAGGGCGATGTCGCACGGAATAGTCCAGATACCCTTGCAGCCTTCGGTATAAACCGCGTCTTTACGATAGTCGAGATATTCCTTGATCCTTCCGCGTTTTACTTCCTTTATTTCCTTCACGGCGTCGAGATCGATGCCGTTCTTATCGTAGATATAACCGTTCGAATCGCTCATTGCGACTACTTTCGCGCCGTAGGATCTCGCCTTTTCGCAGGCGTAGATCGCCACGTTGCCCGATCCCGATATGACCACGGTCTTGCCGTAAAAACTCATACCGTTGGCTTTAAGCATTTCGTTCGTGAAATAGCAAAGTCCGTAACCGGTCGCCTCGGTTCTCGCAAGAGAGCCGCCGTAAGGGATCCCCTTACCCGTAAGAACGCCTACCCACTCGTTTCTTATTCTCTTATACTGACCGAACATAAAGCCGATCTCACGCGCGCCCGTGCCGATATCCCCAGCGGGAACGTCGGTATC
>JAFZXG010000164.1 GCA_017616925.1 Clostridia bacterium
AATGCAGTCGGAGGGCGGCGCCGCGGGCGCGGTGCACGGCTCGCTCTGTGCTGGCGCGCTCACCACGACCTATACCGCAAGCCAAGGCCTACTCCTTATGATCCCGAATATGTATAAGATCGCGGGCGAACTTATGCCTTCGGTCTTCCACGTCAGCGCGAGAGCGCTTGCCGCGCACTCTTTGAACATTTTCGGCGATCACGCGGACGTTATGGCGTGCAGACAGACGGGTTTTGCGATGCTCTGCGATTCTTCGGTACAGGAAGTTATGGATCTTGCGCTCGTAGCTCACCTATCTACTCTCCGTTCCAAAGTCCCGTTCCTTAATTTCTTCGACGGTTTCAGGACTTCTCACGAAGTCGCTAAAATCGACGTGTGGGACGAGGCGGACAACTACGCCGAGATCCGCGCCATCTGCGACGAACTCGGTATAGATAAAGACGTTGCGGACTTCAAGTCCCGCGCCCTTAACCCCGAACACCCGATCCAGAAAGGCACGGCGCAGAACGGCGACACCTATTTCCAGAACAGAGAGACCGCGAACGCTTACTATCAGAAAACCCCCGAAATCGTTCAAAAAATGATGGACGCGGTGTCCGCCCGTTGCGGCAGATCCTATCACCTGTTCGATTACGTCGGCGATCCCAACGCAGAAGAAGTTATCGTGTGTATGGGTTCGGGCTGCGAAACCATAGAAGAATCCATCAACAAATTAAATTCCACGGGCAAGAAATACGGTCTTATAAAGGTCCGTCTCTATCGCCCCTTCGCGACCGACGCGTTCGTCGCCGCGCTTCCGAAGAGCGTAAAGAAGATCGCCGTTTTAGACAGGACCAAAGAACCCGGATCTCTCGGCGAACCCCTTTATCTCGACGTTTGTTCGGCACTCTTCGAGAAAGGCGTTTCGGCTAAAGTTTACGGCGGCAGATACGGTCTCGGCAGCAAAGAGTTCACGCCGTCCATGGTGCTTGCGGTTTATAAGAACCTTGAACAAAAAGAACCCAAGAACCACTTTACTATCGGTATTTACGAAGACGTTACCAACTCTTCTCTCGATTTTTCGGAAAAATTCGACGCCGCGCCCGCCGGTTCTACTTCCTGCAAGTTCTACGGCTTAGGTTCGGACGGAACCGTCGGCGCGAACAAGAACTCCATCAAGATAATCGGCGACCACACCGACAAGCACGCGCAGGCGTATTTCTTCTACGACAGTAAAAAGTCGGGCGGCATCACCGTTTCGCACTTACGCTTCGGCGACACGCCCATACAAAGCGAATATTTGATCGACTCGGCGGATTTCGTTCAGTGTTCCAACC
Organism: Clostridia bacterium; assembly: GCA_017616925.1. Lineage (GTDB taxonomy): Bacteria > Bacillota > Clostridia > Christensenellales > Borkfalkiaceae > UBA1259. The sequence goes on from JAFZXG010000164.1 coordinate 1,317, forward strand.
CGTCCTATATCACCCGTTACGATATGACGAGCGATATAAAGAAAGGCGGCACGTTCTTAATCAATACTCAGGCGACCACGGTCGAAGCACTCGAAGACTTCCTTCCCGCGCAAGTTAAACGCGATATCGCGGAAAAAGAGATCAATCTTTACGTTATCGACGCTATTAAAATAGCCGCGGGACTCGGACTCAAGGGCAGAACGAACACCATATTGCAGTCGGCGTTCTTCCGCGTAAATCCGCAGATCATGCCCTACGACAAAGCGGTCGAATATATGAAATACATGGCTAAAAAGTCCTTCGGTAGAAAGGGCGACGCGGTAGTCCAGATGAACTACGACGCGATCGATTCCGCCGCGGGCGATAACCTTATTAAGATCAACGTTCCTTCGGCGTGGAAGACCGCGACCACGGGTGCGGCAATGGTAGAAGGTCACGCCGACAAATACTATCAGGAGATAATTAAGCCCATACTTTATCTTAAGGGCGACACTCTTAAATCTTCGCAGTTCAACGCGGACGGTTCGGTCCCCACGGGTACGACCAAGTTCGAGAAACGCGGAGTCGCGGTCACCGTTCCCGAGATCGATATCAATAAGTGTATTCAATGCGGCAACTGTTCGTTCGTTTGCCCGCACGCTTGTCTGCGCCCCGCACTCGTAAAGGACGGAGACAAGAAACCCGGATCGTTTAACGGAAAAGCGGCGATAGGTCTTCCCGGATACGAATACAAGATGCAGGTTTCCCCTCTCGACTGTATGGGCTGCGGCGTCTGCGCGACGGTATGCCCCGTCAAAGACGGCGGCGCGATCAAGATGATACCGCTTGCGGAATCGCTTGCGAAAAAGGAAGACGAAAACTGGGAATTCGCGGTGGATCTTCCCGAAGTCGACACTTCCAAGTTTAAGAAAGAGACCGTAAAAGGCTGCCAGTTCTCCACTCCGCTTTTCGAATTCTCGGGCGCATGCGCGGGTTGCGGCGAAACGCCTTACGTCAAAGTCGTTACCCAACTTTTCGGCGACAGGATGGTCGTCGCGAACGCCACGGGTTGTTCGTCGATCTACGGCGGATCTTCCCCGACCTGTCCTTATACTACAAACAAAGAAGGCAAAGGTCCCGCTTGGGCGAACTCTCTGTTTGAAGACAACGCCGAATTCGGTTACGGTATGAACCTTGCTTACAAGGCGAGAAGAAACGCGCTTGCCGAAAAGGTGAAAGCCCTTTCCGAAAAAGCGGGTGAAGAAATAAAGGCGGCTTGTGAAAAGTGGCTTATCGGTAAAGACGACGCGGAACCTTCCAAGATCGCCTCTAAAGAACTCGTCGCGGCACTCTCTAAATGCGCTGACTGCGGTTGCGAGTGCGACTCGCTCGTTAAAGAGATCTTAGACGCGAAAGACTGTCTCGTAAAGCCGTCCATCTGGATCTTCGGCGGCGACGGTTGGGCTTACGATATCGGCTACGGCGGACTCGATCACGTTATAGCGAGCGGAGAAGACGTAAATATTCTCGTTCTCGACACCGAAGTTTATTCCAACACCGGCGGACAGGCGAGTAAGTCCACCAACATCGGCGCGGTCGCGAAGTTCGCTTCGGCGGGCAAGAGAGTCAAGAAAAAAGATCTCGGCATGATCGCGAAGTCTTACGGTTACGTTTACGTGGCGCAATGCGCCATGGGCGCGAATCCCGCGCAACTATTAAAAGCACTTTCCGAAGCGGAAGCGTATAAAGGACCGTCCCTTATCATCTGCTACGCGCCCTGTATCAACCACGGTATCAACATGACAAAGTCGCAACTCGAAGAAAAGGCTGCCGTGGAGTGCGGGTACTGGCAACTTTATAGGTATAACCCCGTCGGCGACGTGTTTACCTTAGACAGCAAAGATCCCACGGGCGATTATCAGGCGTTCCTTACCGGAGAAACGAGATACGCGTCCCTTGTCAAAACGCAAGGCGAAGAAGTCGCCAAAGAACTTTTCGCGAAAACCGAAGAGTCCGCGAAAGAAAGACTTGCGGAATACAAGAAGCTCGCGGGTAAAGAGTAAAACGAAAAATCAACGGAAAGTCGTCCGCTTTTGCGGGCGACTTTTTATTTATTCTATATATAATGTTTGATGACCGTAATCCCCCGTTATTATCAAAAAAATTTTTTTAAAAATGTGTGTAAAACGCTTTACAAAACTAAAGTGATGTCTTATAATACAATTACTTTAGTAAAATAAAGTGCTAAAGCAAAAGAAAATTTTTTAGGAGAAAACACAATGAAAAAACTACTCACGGTACTTTTAGCGTCTTTACTTTGCGTAGGCGCGGCAATAGGACTTACGGGCTGTAAAGCCAAAAGCGATTACGACAAGATAAAAGAAAAAGGTTACTTTGTCTGCGGCATCACTCTTTTCAACCCGATGAACTACTTTAACGACGAGGACGAACTCGTTGGTTTCGACACCGAATTTGCTAATGCGGTTGCAGAACAACTCGGACTTAAAGCGAAATTCCAGATTATTTCTTGGAGTGCTAAATATCTCGAACTTAACAGCGGCGCGATAGACTGCATCTGGAACGGATTTACCTACGGCAACGAATCTGACGGCGTTTCCAGAACCGAATACGTTGACTTCTCATACAAATATCTTCTGAACGGTCAATGCGTAGTAACCAGCACGGCAAACTTATCCGTTCTTAATAGCGCAGCCGCGTTCGCCGGTAAGAAAGGTATGGCGGAAGGCGGTTCTGCAGGTGAAGAACTTGCTCAATCCCTTTCCTCCGTTTATACCGCTACCACTTCGCAGGCAAACGCGCTTTTAGAACTCAAGAGCGGAACGGTCGACTTTATCGTAATCGACGCGACGATGGCTAACGCGTTAGTAGGACAGGGCGATTACAATACGCTTTCTATTAATCCCGCTATCGAAACCGAAATCGAAGAATACGCTATCGGTTTCAGAAAAGGTTCCGACTTTACCGCAAAAGTAAACGAAGCGATAACCACGCTTTCGGCTAACGGTAAACTCGCTGAGATCGCGGCTGAATACGATTTAAGTTCCGCACTTATCGAAAACATCGGAGCAAAATAATAAATTTCTTCGGAGTTACAATTAAATGTCTTTTGAATTGATCAATTCAAAACTCTTGGTAGGATTTGGAACGACGTGTCTGCTGTTTTTGCTTACACTCGTTCTTTCCTTACCATTGGGGCTACTCATTATGTTCGGGCTAAAATGCCCGTTTAAGCCTATAAAATGGCTTTGCAACGTCTTTGTCTGGGCTATTCGCGGAACTCCGCTTATGCTCCAACTTTTCGTTGTTTTCTACGTCCCGAGCATGCTTTTCGGATTAAGAATTTTTTCGTTTACTTCAACCACTGTATTCGACGGAAGATTTATCGCTGCACTCATAACTTTCGTTATAAACTACGCTTGTTATTTTTCGGTCATTTTCCGCGGCGGCGTGGACAATATCAGTCGCGGACAATTCGAAGCGGGCAAGGTTTTAGGTATGACGAAGTCGCAAATTTTCTTTAAGGTTATACTTTTACAAGTTATTAAAACCGTTATACCGCCGGTCAGCAACGAAGTTATCACTCTCGTTAAAGACACGTCGCTTGCGAGAGTTATTTCGGTTGCGGAGATCTTCTTTATCAATGAAACCGAGATATTGACCAAGGCAATCGTTTGGCCGCTCTTCTACATCGGAGTATTCTTCCTGCTTTTCGTAGGTCTTCTTACCGTGCTGTTTAATTATATCGAAAAGAAATTGTCGTATTTTAAGGCTTAATCATGGCATATTTAGAAGTACAAAACTTAAATAAATCCTTCGGGAAGACCGAAGTGCTTAAAGGTATCGACCTTTCGGTCGAAAAGGGCGAAGTTTTATCTATTATCGGTTCTTCGGGTTCGGGAAAGACCACTCTTCTTCGCTGTATGAACTTTTTGGAGTTCGCGGACTCGGGCAAAATGATATTAGACGGCGAAACTTTGATCGACGGCGACAGCGTGAAAAAAGAAAGCGAAAACGAATTGCGTAAAAAAAGACTCAATTTCGGACTCGTGTTCCAGTCTTTTAACCTTTTCCCGCAGTATTCGGTGTTAAAAAATCTTACGCTCGCCCCGACTCTCTTACTTAAAGAACGGTTTAAGGAATATAAAAAGACCGAAAAGGACGGACAGAAGAGAAAAGAGTGGCTTGCTGCGGAGAAAAAGGCGATAAACGACGACTGTCTCGCGCTTTTGGATCGGGTAGGACTTACCGAAAAGGCGAATTCTTACCCTTGCGAACTCTCGGGCGGACAAAGTCAGAGAGTCGCTATCGCCCGCGCGCTTGCGTTAAAACCGAAAATCTTATGTTTCGACGAACCGACTTCGGCGCTCGATCCCGAACTTACGGGCGAAGTGCTTAAAGTTATAAAGGGGCTTAAAAACAAAGATACCACAATGATAATCGTAACGCACGAAATGGGCTTTGCGAAGTCGGTTTCGGATAAGGTCATCTTTATGGCGGACGGTATCGTGGAAGAAGAAGGCACTCCTAAAGAAGTGTTCGGCGCGACCAAGTCCGAAAAATTAAAGGCGTTTTTATCGAACGTCACCGATAAGGAAGGCGAATAATGAGTATAGATTTAAGTAAAGAAAAACGCGAACTTTACGAGTTATTGCTTAAAATTAAAACGGTTGAAGATCTTGAACTTTTCTTAAACGATCTTTGCACCTATAAAGAGTTAGATTCTATGGCGCAGCGACTCAAAGCGGCGAAACTGCTTACGGAAAACAAGACCTACGCGCAGATCATAGAACAAACCGATATTTCCTCGGCTACCCTTTCCCGCGTTTCGCGCTGCTTAAAATACGGCGAAGGTTATAAAAAGTTTCTGAAATAGTCAAAAAAGAGCGATCCGCTCTTTTTTTTATATTCTCACTATTTTCACGCCTTTTTTTTCGGCGTATTTAACGGTGTTGAAAGTTCCGCCGCTATCAGACTTTAAGTAAGCGACCAGAATATCGCAGTTATCCACCATATACATATTACGCTTAAACATACAGTAGGGCGTATATTCTTCCGAGATCACTTCTTTATCGTCGGCGGATCCGATCATACGGTCGTATTCGGTCTTTTGCCTGTAATTATATTTATAACTTTGCGATA
>JAFZXG010000165.1 GCA_017616925.1 Clostridia bacterium
GGGTAAGAACGCCATTATGGTTATTATAAACGAAACGAAACCGTTGGCGTCGACTATGGGTTCGAATCCCGTTATCGTAAGGTTCTGAACGCCCAGCGCAACTAAAAGTCCGCCGACGAACGCCACCAAAACGTAAAGGATATTTCCGAGATTTCCCATAATGGGCATTAGAATATTCGCAAACGTCTGCGCCGTGTTGGAACTGTCGCACAGTTCGTCGTTTCTTTCGTCGAACCCGTTTTTACTTTCTTCTTCGTGGCAGAACACCTTTACGACCTTTTGTCCGCGCATCATCTCTTCTACGTAGCCTTCTTCGATCCCTAACGCACGCTGTCTTTTAATAAAGTATTTCGCGCTGTTTCCGCCGACCTTTTTAGTCACGATAAACATAAGGAACACGCCGAAGAAGATCACGAGCGAAAGCCAGATACTGAACCTTAACATTATTACGAGTAACGTAATAACGCTGACCGACGCGGCGACGAGGTGGGGGATACTCTGTGACACTAACTGACGGAGCGCGTCGGTATCGTTCGCGAAAACCGACATAAGATCGCCCGTTTTGTTACTATCGAAGAACTTGACGGGGAGCACTTCCATTTTGTTAAAGAGTGCCGTCCTTATCTGATGCAGGAAGTTCTGTGTTATCACCGCCATAAGTCTCGTATAAGTAAAGGTGCAGATAAGGTTGACCGAATAGACGATACCCATGGTAATAAATATTTTAACGAGTTCACCTGCCACCGCGCCGTAGCCGACGTTCAGTCCTTCGGCTATGGTGTTTAAAAGCCAGGTCAAGAACACCGAAGACGCGACGCCCGTAGTTCCGCTTATCAGAATACATATTATAACTGCGATAAGGTGTCCGCGGTTTTTGGAAAAGAGCATATTAAGAAGGCGTTTCATCGTGCCTTTTTTAGCCATAGGGGGCTTTTTCCCGCCGAATTGCGTAGCCGATTTTTTCGGAACGGATAATTTAGGCATCTTTCTTTACCCCCTTGTTTTTGATCTCTTTATTCTGCGAGAAGTAAAGATCGCGGTATATTTCGTTAGAAACAAGCAGTTCGTCGTGAGTGCCTACCGCGGAGATCTTTCCGCCGTCCATAATGATTATTTTATCCGACTCTTCTACCGACGCGACGCGCTGGGCGATTATTATTTTGGTCACCGACGGGATATACTCTTTGAAAGCCTTCCTTATAAGCGCGTCGGTCTTGGTGTCGACCGCGGAAGTGGAGTCGTCGAGAATAAGTATCTTCGGGTTTTTAAGCAGGGCGCGGGCGATACAGTACCTTTGTTTCTGTCCGCCCGAAACGTTCGCGCCGCCCTGTTCTATTATTTTATCGAGATCGAGATTGTCGAGTTGGGCGAGTTTAAGCGCGGCGGTTATCTCTTCGTCTGTCGCGTCCTTTTTGCCCCATTTCATATTATCCCTGACCGTTCCCGAAAACAGCACGTTCTTCTGAAGAACCGCCGCCACCGCGTCGCGAAGGGCTGAAACGTCGTACTCTTTCACGTTTATACCGCCGACTTTAACTTCGCCTTCGGTGACGTCGTAAAGGCGGGGGATAAGGTTGACGAGTGAAGACTTGCCGCTGCCCGTACTGCCGATAATACCGATAGTCTGCCCGCTTTCTATCTTAAGGTTTATATCGGTAAGAGAATTCCGTTCGGCTTCCGCGAAATACTTAAAAGAAACGCCCTTAAATTCCACGCTGCCGTCCTTTATCTCTTTCACGGCGTTTTCGGGGGAAACGATCGAACTCTTTTCTTCTAAGACTTCGACTATTCTTTTCGCCGCGGGAACGCTTATCAGGATCATGACGAGTATCATCGAAACCATCATTAAACTCATCAGGATCTGGAACGAGTAAGCCATAAAACTCTGAAGTTCCGTGAGTTTTAATAGTTCTTCGTTGCTGTCGATAATCAAAAACGCGCCGATAGAGTAAATCGCTATTAAACCCGCGTAAACACAGAAGTTCATAAGCGGGCTGTTTAAGGCGACTATCTTTTCGGCTTTCGTGAAGTTGTCTTTCACGTCTTTCGACTTTTCGCCGAACTTTTCTCTCTCGTAGTCTTCGCGGACGTAGGATTTCACCACGCGCATACCGCGGATATTTTCTTCCACCGCTTCGTTCATGGCGTCATATTTCGGGAATATCCTGTTAAAGAACGGCACGGCTTTTTTGAGTATAAGGGTAAGCCCCAGGATAAGCACGGGGGAAGTGCAAAGGAAAATAAGCGCCATCTTTGCGTTTATCGAAAACGCCATCACCATCGAAAACACCATCATGAACGGCGCACGCACGGCGATACGGATAAGCATCATATACGCCATTTCGACGTCCGTGACGTCGGTAGTAAGTCTCGTGACCAAAGACGAAGTCGAAAACTTATCTATGTTCGAGAACGAGAAATCCTGTATTTTATAGTACATATCCTTACGCAGATTCTTCGCAAACCCGCTGGACGCGATCGCCGCCTGTCTGCCGCTTAAAGTTCCGAAGAGAAGCGAGACGATAGCGCAGGTTAAAAGGACTACGCCGTGAACGGCTATTATTTTAAGCAGGTCGTTGCAGCCCGCACCCAAAAAGAGTACTGTAATAAAGTCGTGATCCCCGTAGCCGTTGGACACGACTTCGATCTCGCCGAGTAAAAGCGTCATAAGCCAAGGTATAAGGCACTCCAAAACCACTTCCGCAAGAACGAAAAGCGGGGTTAGAACGGATGCCTTTTTATATTCCCTTACCGAACCTAAAAGAGTTCCGACGGTTTTAAGGGCTTTCTTTTTATCTCGCTTGATGTCAGCCATACGGTAATAAAGATTCCTTTTGCCTTTTAAAAATACTCATATAAAAATATATAACAACGCGCGCGCCTTTGTCAATCAAAAAAAGGGCGGGCAGACATGAAATTTTTGCGACAAAAAATACCCGAAAACACGTTTTTAATTTTAGGCGATAAGATTGACAACGCCGCGCGGTTATTATATAATTATACTGTTGCTTTATGCGCGTCGCGAAGTCGGCGCGAAAAACATTTCCACGGTTTACGATACGGCGTTGAGGATCTTTTTATGAGAAAATTTTTTACAAGCGAAAGCGTCACGTCGGGACACCCCGATAAAATATGCGATCAGGTCGCGGACGCTATACTCGACGAATATTTACGGCGTGACGAAAACGCGAGAGTCGCCTGCGAAGTCGCGGCGACTACCGATTTTATGCTGATTACGGGCGAAATAACTTCCGAAGCAAAAGCGGACGTGGAAAAGATCGCGCGGGAAGTAATAAAAGACATAGGCTATACCGACAAGAACGTCGGGTTTTCTTACGATTCCGCGGAGATACTCGTTAAACTCAACCGTCAGAGTCCCGACATTGCGCAAGGCGTCGATAATTCGACCGAATCCGAGTCGGGCGATATTTTCGACAAAACGGGCGCGGGCGATCAGGGGCTTATGTTCGGATACGCCACGAGAGAAACCGAAGAGTTGATGCCGCTTGCGTTGATGCTTTCGCATAAACTCTGTAAAAGACTTGAAGACGTGAGAAAAAGCGGGGAACTACCGTACCTTCGTCCCGACGGAAAGGGGCAGGTCACCATAGAATACGACGGCGGAAAGCCGAAAAGAGTCGAAGCGGTCGTTCTCTCTTCGCAGCACGACGAAAAGGTTTCGACCGAAAAGTTGAGAAAAGATTTAAGAGAAAAAGTCATAGACGCGGTGATCCCGAAAGAATTTATCGACGGGGAAACGAAGTTTTATATAAATCCGACGGGACGATTCGAGATCGGCGGGCCGAACGGCGATTCGGGGCTTACGGGCAGAAAGATAATCGTCGATACCTACGGCGGAAAGTGTCCGCACGGCGGCGGCTCGTTTTCGGGTAAAGATCCGACCAAAGTAGATAGATCCGCGACCTATATGGCGAGATACGCGGCGAAAAACGTCGTGGCGGCGGGACTTGCGGACGAGTGTCAGATACAGGTGTCTTACGCGATAGGCGTCGCCAAACCTCTGTCCGTCTCGGCGGAAACTTTCGGCACGGGCAAACTTCCCGACGGGGCGATCGCGGATATCGTTGCAAAAGAATTCGACTTCCGCCCAGCCGCGATAATAGAGAAACTTAAACTCAAAAGACCGGTTTACCGCGCGACCGCGACTTACGGGCATTTCGGAAAACCCGATTTTTCTTGGGAACGGACCGACGCGGTCGATAAACTGAAGAAGTATCTTTAATATATGAAATTCGCGGAGTCGGTAGGCAGGGTTTTAAGAAAGGCTATGTTCGAGCCGAAGTGGAAGTGTCTCGTCTGTGAAAAAGAGATCTTCGACGGCGGGTATTTTTGTTCGGATTGCGAAGAGAAACTGCCGAGAATAACCGACGCATACTGCGACCATTGCGGGAGAAAACTCAACGTTTCGGCACTGTTCTGCACCACTTGCAAGGGAAATCTTACGCAGGTTGACAAGGCGAGAAGTCTTTACGAGTACGGCGGGGAAATGAGTTCGCTGATAAAAAGGCGAAGTATTCAGGCGCGAAATATATTTACGACGCGTTCACCGAAGACCTTAAAAATCTCTACCTTAAGACTTGTTTTAACGCGGACTTGATAACCTTCGTTCCCGCCACGGTAAAGGCGCTTAAAGAACGCGGCTACAACCAGTCGGAAATACTTGCGGTAAACCTTTCGCACGCAGTCGGCGTCCCGATCTTCGACGGTGTGAAAAAGGTGAAAGAAACGCCGCATCAGGCGGGACTTACCGCGAAAGAAAGGTTTGAGAACTTAAAGACGGCTTATAGGCTTAATGACAAGAAACTTTTAACGGGTAAGACCATGCTTATAGTCGACGATGTGACCACGACGGGCGCGACTTCGGAATCGCTTGCGGCGAAACTTAAAGAGGCGGGCGCTATGAAGGTGTATCTACTCACCGTTTGCAGCGTGTCGCCGCCCGATCATTTTTAATATAAATAGGTAAATAGGAGAATCTTATGGGACTGTTCAGATTTATACTCGGCGGAGAGGCGAGAAGAAGTCTAAAAAAACTTGACGCGATGGCGGAAAAGGTGTTAAGCCTTGAAAGTAAGTACGCCTCGCTTTCGGACGAAGAATTAAGGGCGCAGACCGACGTCTTAAAGGAAAGACTGAAAAACGGCGAAACGCTCGACGATATTTTATACGACGCTTTCGCGGTAGTGCGCGAAGCGGCGGGCAGAGTTCTCAATATGAAACACTATAAGGTACAGATAGTCGGCGGTATCTGTCTGCACCAGGGAAGAGTCGCCGAAATGAAAACGGGCGAAGGCAAAACTCTCGTAGCGACCTTGCCAGCGTACCTTAACGCACTCACGGGCGAAGGCGTTCATATCGTCACCGTAAACGATTACCTTGCCTCGCGTGACGCGGAGTGGATGGGTAAGGTCTATAAGTTTCTGGGACTCACCGTCGGCGTAGCCGTTTCGGGTATGGA
>JAFZXG010000166.1 GCA_017616925.1 Clostridia bacterium
CTAAAGGAACGCTTATAGTAAGCGGCGGCAAAAAAAGCGGAACACTATACACCGCGGGATACGCCGCGGACTACGGCAGGGACGTGTTCGCCGTACCTTATACGCCCGATACGCCGTCGGGCGCGGGCTGTAACGACCTAATAAAACAGGGTGCGGTTTTGACCACCGGCCCCGCCGATATTTTGGGGTATTACGGCAAGGAAGAGAAAAAGAAAGAAAAACAGGATCTTTCGCCCGAAGAAAAAGCGATAGCAAGCGCGCTTGATGACGGTGAAAAACACGTCGATAAGATCTGCGCGCTGACGGGGAAAGAGATATACGAGATAATGCCGATACTTTCGATGCTCGAAATAAAGGGCGTTATCGTAAAAAGCGGAATAAACGTTTACGGACTCACACGGAAATATTCGGAGGAATAGATGCAACTTATAATAGTGGAATCGCCGCATAAAGCGAAGACGATCGAGAAATTTTTAGAAGGCGACTTTAAGGTGGACGCTTCCAAAGGGCACGTTCGGGATCTTCCCGTCAACTATATGGGCGTTAATATCGGCGGGAACTTCGAACCGCATTACGTTATCGCCGCGGAGAAAATGAAAGACATAGAAAGACTTTCCGCCGACGCGAAGAAGGCGGAGAGGGTTTTCCTTGCGACCGACCCCGACAGAGAAGGGGAAGCGATATCGTGGCATCTTGCCGAAGTTCTGGGACTCGACGTAAACAGCGAGAACAGGATAGAGTTCAACGAAATATCCGAAACGGCGGTAAAGAACGCGCTTAAAAATCCGAGAAAAATAGATATGGATCTCGTGGACGCGCAGCAGGCGAGAAGAGTCTTGGACAGAATAGTCGGCTACGGTATATCGCCCGCCGCAAGTTCGAGACTCAACGAAACGCTTTCGGCGGGCAGAGTGCAGTCCGTTGCCTTAAAAATGGTGGTGGACAGGGAACGCGAGATAGCCGCTTTCGTCCCCAAAGAATACTGGAATATAAAGGCGGACGTTTTCCCCGACGGCAAAAGTAATTTTAAGGTACTTCTCGTCCTTAAAGACGGCAAAAAGTATAAACCGTCCGATAAAAACGAGAGCGAACAGGTCGTCGCGGAACTTAAAAACTCGCAGTTTAAGGTTAAATCGCTTAAAAAGACGGTGATGAAATCGCACGCGCCCGCGCCCTTTATCACGAGTACCTTGCAGCAGGACGGGTCGATCAAACTCGGCGTTTCCGCGCCGCAGATAATGCAAATAGCCCAAAGGCTGTACGAAGGCGTCGAAACCCCGCGCGGCAATATCGCGCTTATCACCTACATGAGAACCGATTCGGTCAGGATATCGAAAGAAGCGCAGTATTCCGCACTCTCGTATATAAAGGCGAACTACGGCGAAGAATACGCGCCGTCCAAACCCAACTTTTACCGCACGAAATCGGGCGCGCAGGACGCGCACGAAGCGATCCGCCCCATAGATTTAAGGAACACGCCCGAAAAGTTTAAGGATATTCTCGACAAGAATCAGTACAGGCTGTATAAACTCATCTTCGACAGATTCGTGGCGTCGCAGATGTCCGAAGCGGTATATAACGGCGTTTCTTTGGAAGTTCAGGCGGATAGGTACGAGTTAAGGACCAGCGGAAAGACCTTGAAATTCAAAGGCTACACCGCGGTTTACGACGACACAAAAAAAGAAGAAGACGAAGAAGGCGGAAACGCAATACTTCCCGATATGAAGGAAGGCGAGACGCTTAATCTAAAGGGAATAGAAAAAGAACAGAAGTTCACCAAACCCCCCGTCCGCTTTACCGAAGCGACGCTTATCAAGAATATGGAAGAAAAGGGAATAGGCAGACCTTCGACTTACGCCACGATAATGGCGAAACTTTCGGACAAAAAGAGAGAGTACGTCAGAAAAGAGAAAAAATATCTCGTCCCGAACGACGTGAGTTATTCTCTCGTGGACTTTCTCGTTAAGTATTTCCCCGGCATTATGGACGTGTCGTTCACGGCGCGTATGGAGACCGCACTCGACGACATAGGCGAAGGCGGAAAGGACTGGCATAAACTTATCGCGGATTTTTACAAGCCCTTCGAAAAGCAACTTAGAAACTCGAAACTTACGGACGTTATTTGCGACAAGTGCGGCGCGCCCATGATAATAAACAGCGGCAAGTACGGAAACTATTACGCCTGTTCGAACTATCCGAACTGTAAGAATATCAAACCCGTAAACGAGAAGACGGCGATCCCCACCGACAAGATCTGTCCCGAGTGCGGATCGGTGCTTTTGGAAAGAGAAGGGAAATTCGGCAAGTTCCTTGCCTGTTCGAACTACCCGAAGTGTAAGTACACTTTGAGTTTGACCGAAAGCGTGGGCGTTTGTCCGGAGTGCGGAAAACCCACGAAAAAGATGATGAGTAAAAGCGGTAAAGTCTTCTACGGCTGTTCGGGCTATCCCGATTGCAAGTTTATGAGTTGGGATATTCCGACGGGGAAGAGATGCCCCAAGTGTAATTCTTACCTTATCAAAGTGGGCAACAAAGTAAAATGTTCGTCCAAAAAATGCGATTACACGGAAAATGGAGAAGGTTAAAGTAATCGGCGCGGGGCTTGCGGGAACGGAAGCGGCGAACTATCTTGCGAACCGCGGAATAGAAGTCGATCTTTACGATATCAAACCCAAAAAATTAACGCCCGCGCACAATTCTACGGGCTTTGCCGAACTCGTGTGTTCTAATTCGCTTAAAAGCGGAGATATATACGGAAACGCCGCGGGACTGCTTAAAGAAGAGATAAGACGACTCGGCTCGATCGTTATGGAGTCGGCGGAGATAACCAAAGTTCCCGCGGGGAACGCGCTTGCCGTCAACAGAGAAGAGTTTTCGAATTATATCACCCGCAAAATACGGGCGAATAAGAATATATCCGTAGTTTCGGAAGAAGCGGATGAAATAGACTTCGACGAATACACGGTGATAGCGACCGGACCTTTGACTACGCCCGCGCTTGCGGAAAATATCGCGGGGTTCACGGGCGGCGCACTCTCGTTTTTCGACGCGTCCGCGCCTATAGTTACCAAAGAGAGTATAGATTTCGGCCGCGCGTTTATA
>JAFZXG010000167.1 GCA_017616925.1 Clostridia bacterium
ATCGGGCGTAGAGATAACTTCGCCTTTCGGTAACGTTTCAGTTGCGCTTATCGTTTCGATAGTTTCGGTGCTTATGGCGGCGGTGGTGTTCTTCACGGTAAAGGGTAAAGGATACGGTATAGTGGCTTTACTCACCGTGTTGCTTATCACTCCGATATATCTGTTTATGTTCGTCGCGATCCCCGGGATCGTCGTAAATACGGGAACTCTTATAGGGATGCTCGCCACGGCGATACTGCTTGCCGACGGGCTTACGGTGACCTATAAGAGAATCTGCGAAGAATACGAAAGCGGCAAGACCGTTAAGGCGTCCGTTAAAGCGGGATTTAAACGTTCCGTGACGCCTTCGATCTCGGTTTGTATCGCTTCCGTTTCGGTTTCGGTTCTGATTTTCCTTTTCACCAAAGGTATAATAAAAGGCTTTGCGATCGCCTTCGGAATAGGCGCGGTTGCGAGTCTCGTCGCGACGTTGCTGTTTATAAGGATGTTCACGGCGCTTCTTTTATCGCTCGTCGATTCCGAAAAACGCGAGAAATTCTTAAATCTTAAAAGGGAGGAGAAATAACCGTGAAATTTTCGATCACCAAAAGTTTTAAGATATTTTTGATAATCGCGCTTTCGCTCGTAGTCGTCGGAATGGTGTTTTTGGGGATCTTCGGATTCAATAAGACCGCGGACTACGGCGCGGGTTACGAAGTTAAAGTTCACGTCAATCAGTACACCCCTACGGGTAATACGATAGAAGTTGCGAAAAACGCCACCGAAGTTTATTTCGTCGAAAACGGCATAAAGTCGCTCGCTTACACTCAACGTGCGGAGGGAACGGGGCTCGATCTTATCTATAAGTTCGGCGGAGACGTTTCTGAAAAGTGCGCGGGGCTTGCCGCCGCGGTGCAGAACGCTCTCGATACCGACGCCGAAGTGGTGGGACTTACCGCGACCGCGGAGGTTTACGCGACCGACGCCGCAGTGAACAGCCAGTTCGGTTGGATATTGCTTGCGGTCGGTATCGCAACGGTCGTATTCTTCGTATATCTCTTATTTGCGGCAAAGTTCGCGCAGGCCGTTTCTGTCGTCTGTTCGGCGGTCGTTTCCGCGATACTCTACATTTCGCTTATAAGTATAGCGAGAGTTCCCGTCTATCCTACGGGTGCGATAATAGGTGTGTTCGCGTTCGTGCTTTCCGCCGTTCTTTCCGTGGTTATGGCGTCGAGATATAAAGAGATAGCCAAACTTAACGAAGACATGAGTGCGAAAGAAATCGCGGACGAAGCGGCGCGCAAGAGTCTTTTAAGATTTATTCTGATAGGCGCGCTTATCGCGTTGGCTTCGCTTATATTCATAGGTGTAGGTCCCGCTTACGTCAGGTTTATAGGCGTGCAGATACTTCTTGCCGACGTCGCGGCGTTATTCGCGTCGTACGCCTTTACGCCGACGGTCTTCTCGGTGCTTAAAAAGTCAAACAAGAGATAAAAAGAAAAGGTCAGGGTAAGGCGGAAATATCTTTCCGCCTTATTGTTTAATTAAAAGGAAAATGCAGATCGTCTACGGCAAAACGCCCACCGAAACGGAATCGGCTGCTATCGCCGAGATAGCGTCGGGTTGCGGTATTCTGTTCGATACCGCAAGGCTTTTGTTTTATCGCGGGATAGATACCGCGGAAAAGGCTAAAAGATTTCTTTCGCCTTCGGATAAAGATTTTTACGATCCCTTCCTTTTTCCCGAAATGAAACGCGTTACCGAAAGACTGTTTCGCGCGCGGGATCTCGGTGAAAAGGTGCTTATCGCGGGCGATTACGACGCGGACGGTATATGCGCGTCCGCTCTTCTTTCCACCTGCCTTAACGAGTTCGGAATAGAGTCGAAAGTAATTATTCCCGAACGGGAAGACGGGTACGGTATCTGTATCGAAAAAGTAAAAAAAGAAATAGAGAACGACGGTTACGGAATACTTATCACCGTTGATTGCGGTGTGGGTGAAAAAGATAAAATAGATATTTTAAAAGCGGACGGTACGGAAGTTATCGTAACCGACCATCACGAACCGCCCGAAGAACTTCCCGACTGTCCCGTTATAAACCCCAAACTCAACGACGGGTATCCTTTTACGGGGCTTTGCGGCGCGGGCGTGGCGTATAAACTCTGCCGTGCGCTCATAGGTAAATCCGCGGACAAATATCTTGACTTCGTCGCGCTTGCCACCGTCGCGGACAGCATGGATCTGGTCGGTGAAAACAGGAGTCTGGTCCACGAAGGGCTGAAACTCTTTTCGCCGAGTAAAATAAGGCCGTGCTTTAAGTACCTTATAGGAAATAACAGCGGCAAGCAGATCACTTCGCAGCATTTAGCGTACGCTCTTGCTCCGCGTGTGAACGCAGGCGGCAGAATGGGGGACGCGGACTCGGCGTTACGGCTATTTTTAAGTAAAGACGAGAACGAGATATTCGACCTTTCGGTGAAACTAAACGGCTATAATATCGCAAGACAGGCGGGGTGCGACGAGATATACCGTTCGGCAAAGGAAAAGATCAAACGTAGCGGCGCGTATAAACGCCGCGCGATAATGGTTTACGACAAGACGTGGAAAGCGGGAGTTATCGGTATAGTCGCCGCAAGACTCGTGGAAGAGTTCCACCGTCCCGTTATAGTGTTCGCAGGACACTACGACGGACTTAAAGGTTCCGCGCGCAGCGTGGAAGGCGTAAATATTTACGAGACGATATCTTACGCAAGCGCGCATACGACGGGTTTCGGCGGTCACTCGCAGGCGGCGGGCGTGTCGCTTGACGAAGACAAGTTTTCCGACTTTTACGACTGCGTTGACGAATACTTAAAGACCGTTATTTCGCCCGAAGAGTGTGAAGAAACGGTACAGGCGGAGTGGGAGACCGACGAGATACCCGTTCGGTTTGCAAGAGAAATAGACATGTTGGAACCTTTCGGCGCGGGAAACAAAAGACCGCTTTTCGTCCTTAAAACGAAGAGCGTTCATCCGTTTCCGTTAAAGGAGGGTTCGGAACATTACTCGTTTACGGCGGGCAAGATCGAGATTCTGGATTTCAACGGCGAGAAAGACGTTTTTTCTCTGCGACTGCCCGTGGAAAAACGTATAGTCTACGAAGTCAATTATTCGGTTTATAAGGGAAGGGAATCGGCAAAGGGGTACTTAAAAAAGATAATTGCGGACTTTAACGGACAGGATCTTTCGTCTTACTGTTTCAGAAACTCGCTGCTCCAAGCGAAAAACGGTAGCGACGTACCCTTAAAACCGACGGATTGCGATATTACACAGGGATACGGCACGCTTTATATC
>JAFZXG010000168.1 GCA_017616925.1 Clostridia bacterium
CATATCCGCATCTCGTCGGTCGGCGGGATCAGAGTTCTGACGCCCTTCGAAGTGACTTCCGCCATTTCGTTCGGTCCTAATTCGCGGTAATCTTTATACCCTAACTTCTGATAGGCGAACGACTCGAAGGAAACGCAGTATCCCGATCCGTTCTTTCCTATAAGGACGGGCAGTCTTCCCTTTTTATCGCGTGCCGCAAGCAGCGTTCCGTCGTCTTTTAAAAGTAGTATCGACGCCGTGCCGTCTATCTCTTTTCTGGCGTAATCCAGCCCTTCGACGTAATCCGCTTTACTGTTTATAAGCGCGGCGATAAGTTCTACCGCGTTGATCTCTCCGCCCGAAGCCGCGGCGAAATGCCCGCCTTCTTCGAGATTCTTTTTTATAAGTTCGTCCGCGTTGTTTATAACGCCGACAAAGCAAAGCGCGTAAGTGCCGAGATGAGAACGGAAAAGAAGGGGCTGCGGATCGTAGTCGCTTATAACTCCGATAGCGGAAGTCCCTTTCATGTCGTCGAAAATGTGTTCGAACTTGGTCCTGAACGGAGCGTTCTCGAGATTGTGGATCTTCCGTTTAAGTTTTAACTCGCGGTCGTAAACGACCACGCCGCCGGTTTTAGTTCCGAGATGAGAGTGGTAATCCGTTCCGAAAAACACGTCGCCTATACAATCTTTTTCTGAAACAACGCCGAAAAAAGCACCCATATAAGTTCTCCTTGTTCGGTTATCAGCCGAGAACCCTTTTCATCATCTCTTTATACGCGTCTTCCACGCCGCCCATATCTCTTCTGAAACGGTCTTTGTCGAGTTTTTCGTGCGTGGTCGCGTCCCAGAAACGACAGGTGTCGGGCGAGATCTCGTCCGCAAGAACTATCTTTCCGTCTTTTGTCTTTCCGAATTCGAGTTTAAAGTCCACGAGTTCGACGTTGATCGACGCGAAATATTTTTTCAAAAAATCGTTGATTTTCTGCGCCATAGTCGCGATAGTGTCAAGTTCTTCTTCGGTGCAATATTCCATAGCGAGAATATGATATTCGTTGACCATGGGATCGCCCAAAGCGTCGCACTTATAGCAATATTCTATAACGGTGCGTTTCATAGGCGTTCCTTCGGGAAGTCCGAGTCTTTTCGAAAGCGATCCCGCGGCGATATTACGGACTATAACTTCGAGCGGAACGATAGACACCTTTTTGACCGCCGTCTCGCGTTCGGAAAGTTCTTTGACGTAATGAGTCGGTATCCCTTCCTTTTCGAGTTTTTCCATAAGGTAATTACTCATACGGTTGTTGACGACGCCTTTCCCGACTATCGTCCCTCTTTTTTCGCCGTTAAAGGCGGTCGCGTCGTCCTTATAGGAAACGATCACGAGATCGGGATCGTTCGTCGCAAAGACTTTCTTCGCTTTTCCTTCGTAAAGTTGTTCTTTCTTTTCGAGCATAGTTGCCTCCTGTCGATTTTTTAAATTAAAAAAACCGCAGGTAGTTTTTCCCTACCTTACGGTTTTATTTCCGTATTGAACCGCTTTTCTACCGCGGAGTTCTTTTCAAGAACCTTTTGCGCGTTTTTTTTGCGGCACTCGTCCGCTTTTTTACGGAGTTCCTCGTCGCAGACGGCGAGTATCTCTACCGCAAGCGTCGCTGCGTTCGCTGCGCCGTCTATCGCTACCGTGGCGACGGGAATACCCGACGGCATCTGTACCGTCGAAAGCAGAGCGTCCAACCCGCCGAGCCCCGCGCTTTTGATCGGGATCCCTATAACGGGAAGGGTGGTGTTGGCGGCTATCGCGCCCGCAAGATGCGCCGCCATGCCCGCCGCGGCTATTATAACGCCGAATCCGTTCTTTCTCGCGTCGACGGCGAAAGCCCTTACTTCTTCGGGCGCTCTGTGAGCGGAAAAGACGTGAACTTCGTAGGGAACGCCGTAAGATTCGAGCGTGTCGATCGCCTTTTCTAAAACGGGCAGATCGCTGTCGCTTCCCATAACGATGCCGACTTTCTTACTCATTTCAGTCTCCTTTTTCTCTCGAATCCGTCGCTAAAAGATTACGGTTTAATTATATAAAAAACGCACGCCGATTGTCAAATAATTTCGACTATATTTTACCCTGTTTTTGCCGCGATTCCCCTGCCCTTCGGCAGTATTTTTTATTTGTTGTCAAAAATTGAAAAATTATATAGCATATTGCAAAGTTTTGTGTTAGAATAGTATCCGAAAGAAAAAAAGGAAGAACCATTATGAAAAAAACCTTACGTTTCCTTTCTCATATTTTCGGGTTTGAAAGACTGTCCAAGTACGAAAACGACTACCTGCACGACGCGAATATACGCAGTAGCAGTTACATGGGATTTATCGTCGTCATTCTCGAACTGTGGATGCTGATAAGGCAATCGTATTCGAAGATCCTGCCCAAATTGCAAGACGGCGGAGATTTTCTCGAACTTCTTATAAAATACACGTCTAAATACTGGTTGTTTCTACTGATCGGTCTGGGACTTATGCTGTTCTGTCTGTTCTACCGCAGAGACAGGAAACTGTCCAAGGGCAAGTTCATAACTTTAATGATCGTAGGTTGTCTCTGCATGCTGTACACGCCGGTTTTGAGTCTCGAAACGTTTACGAAACCCGGACCGACGAGAAACTATGAAATAACGCCGCTTATGGCTAACCTTATGAACGCTATGCTTATATCCATCTACGTTCTGCTGTTCGTGATCGGCGCGGCGATCGTCGCCTACTCTCTGGTCAAATACCTGAAAAACAAAAATATCGTGGTTTTAGAACACGTCGTCATTACGTCCTTTACTCTTATCTGTCTTGCTTTCGGCGTGTTCGTTTCTTACAGCGACTTCTGGGGCGGAAAGGAGATCATCTGTTTTCTTACGATGGTCATCTACGTCGGGTGTCTGCTTATTTACCGCCCGTACGTCACCGTACTGATCCTGGGGGCAAGTTTTCTGGGGTTCTATCGGATCCTTCTCACCTTCGAAGGCGGCGGAACGTTTGCGGATCAGGAAATAATGATAAGCGGCGTTATGCAAAGGATCATTTCGGGCGACGCCGTGAACTATCTCACTTTCTTCATCTCTCTGACTACTATATGTTTCGCCATCTATCACGGTCGGCTGACCGAAGCGAAAAAGTCGAAAGCGCTTGAAAAGACCGCAAAAGAAGATCTGCTTACGGGTATGTACAATTACGGATATTTCACCGAACTCGCGGCAGACTATATTCACGGCTTAAACGGCAATTTCGACGAAAACGTACTTCTGTTTCTCGACGTGCATAACTTTAAGGCGTTCAACGACCAAAGGGGTTTCGAAGAAGGCGACAAGTTCCTTATAACTATCGGTAAATACGTTTCCGATATCTTTAAGGATTCGCTGTGCGCACGGCAAGCCGACGATCATTTCGTAGTTCTCGCCAAAACCGAAGGTCTTATGGAAAAACTCGACCGACTGAACGGTATGGTAAGCGATTACGACGACGAGATACTTTTAGGTATCAACTGCGGCGCGTATCATCTAAACGGCAATAACGAAGATCCGCGTATGGCTATCGACAGGGCGCGCTACGCGTCGCATTTAATAAAGAACCGTTTCCAGACCGTTTACGCCGAATACGACAAGACGATGAGCGAAGCGTACCATAAGAGGCTGCACGTTATAAACAATATAGATAACGCCGTGAACAACGGTTGGATCGTCCCCTTCTATCAACCTGTCGTGTGGTCGGACACCGAGAAGCTTTGCGGCTGCGAAGCGCTTGCGCGCTGGAAGGATCCCGTGTACGGGCAACTCTTCCCAAACGAGTTTATTCCCGTACTCGAAGAGTACCGTCTTATACATAAACTCGACAGATGTATATTCGAGTCCGTGTGCAGAGA
Source organism: Clostridia bacterium (assembly GCA_017616925.1). Classification (GTDB taxonomy): domain Bacteria; phylum Bacillota; class Clostridia; order Christensenellales; family Borkfalkiaceae; genus UBA1259. The sequence goes on from JAFZXG010000168.1 coordinate 3,880, forward strand.
TTTAAGAAATTCTCTGGACGCGGGTAAGCCCGTCGTTCCCGTATCGCTGAATTTTTCGAGACTCGACTTCGAACTTATGGACGCGGTAAGCGAACTCGAAACCCTCGTCAAAAAGTACGACGTTCCCAAAGAACTTATCCACGTCGAAGTGACCGAAAGCGCGCTTACGGATAACTTCACCAAACTGAACGAGGCGATAAACCGTATAAAAGAACTCGGCTACGCGCTGTGGCTGGACGACTTCGGGAGCGGCTATTCTTCCCTGAACGTCTTAAAGGATTATCAGTTCGACGTTATAAAGATCGATATGCGTTTCCTGTCCAACTTCGAGAACAGCGATAAATCGAGAACGCTTATCGACTGCATAATAAAGATGGCGAACAGGATCAATATGCTTACGCTTACCGAAGGCGTCGAAACGAAGATACAGGCGGAGTTTTTAAATAAGGTCGGCTGCAACCGTCTGCAAGGCTACCTGTTCGGAAAACCGATCCCGATCGAAAAACTGTACGACCGCATAGGTAAGGGTGAACTTGTCGTATCCGATAAGATACTTTAAAAACAATAAGAATAAAACCGAATCACTTACATGGAAATATAAAATTCCATAACGCACGGCATTTTTGTTTTTTCGGCTTAAAATCGTTTGACATAAGCGGGAAAAAACAATATAATAATAAAGCGTTTACAAATAACGCTTTATGCATTGCCC
>JAFZXG010000169.1 GCA_017616925.1 Clostridia bacterium
GGAAAGACGGCGGTATCCAACTGCGCCGTGTTCGTCGCGGTAAAAAGCGGGTATCAGGCGGCTATGCTCGCGCCGACCGAAGTGCTTGCAAGGCAAAATTATCAGACTCTTAAAAAGGTTTTTCCGGACTACAACGTCGGACTTTTGGTCGGCTCTATGACGGCGAAAGAAAAACGCGAAGTAAAAGAATCGACGAGGCTCGGAATATACAATATATTAGTCGGTACGCACGCGCTTTTAGAAGAAGATCTGGAGTTTAAAAGACTTTCTTTGTGCGTGTGCGACGAACAGCAGCGTTTCGGCGTGGCGCAAAGAAGCGCGATCTTAAATAAAGGGCTTACGCCCGACCTTCTCGTTATGAGTGCGACGCCCATCCCCAGAACGCTGTCTCTCATCTTTTACGGCGATCTCGATATCACGACCATTAAAGATAAGCCCGCCAACCGCAAGAAAATACAGACGAATATCGTTCCAAAAGAAAAGTATAACGATATGCTTGACTTTATAAAACGTGAGATAGAAAGCGGCAGACAGGAGTACTTTGTCTGTCCTTTGATCGACGGGGACGAAGAAGGTTCGGCGATCGCCGCGACCGAACTTTACGAAGATATAAAGAAAAAATTCGCGCCCATACCGGTCGGACTTCTGCACGGCAAGATGAAAGACAAGGAAAAGAACGGGGTGATGCTTTCCTTTAAGTCGGGCGACGTTAAGATACTCGTTTCCACCACCGTGATAGAAGTGGGCGTGGACGTTCCGAACGCGTCCGTAATGGTTATCTATAACGCCGAAAGGTTCGGGCTTTCGACTCTGCATCAATTACGCGGCAGAGTGGGAAGATCGGATATAAAAAGTTATTGTTTTTTGCTCTCGTCGTCTAAGGACGGCAGTCCCGAAAGACTTAAAATAATGGAAAAAAGCGACGACGGGTTCAAAATTTCCGAATACGACTATAAGGCGCGGGGATCGGGTGACTTTATGGGCAGTCGCCAAAGCGGGAAGTTCATGAACGATCTGGGCGACCTTAACTACGGCACGGACGCGATATTCCTTGCCAAAAAACTTAGCGACGAAGCCTTTATTCTCGGTGAAAATACGGAAGAGATAAGAAAAGTCGCCGTAAAAAAATACGATAAACTCAAAAACGTCTCGCTAAACTGAATAAAAACACAAGCCTTTCAAAAATATTCAATATATTATTCATTAAAAACGGAATTTTGAATAAATTTTTGAAAAACGCTGAAAATAATTTGACAATAATTATTTCGGGAACTATAATACCTTTGATTATCGTCGGAGGTATAAGAACGTGGATAAGAAAGATATAAAAAAGGTCGTGCTTGCGTATTCGGGGGGGCTTGACACTTCGATAATAATACCCTGGCTTAAGGAAAACTATAATAATTGCGAAGTGGTGGCGGTCGTCGGAAACGTAGGGCAGACGGGCGAACTCGACGGGCTTGAAGAAAAGGCGATAAAGACGGGTGCGTCCAAGATATACATTTTGGATCTGACCGACGATTACGTCGATAACTATATAATACCCACTATGAAAGCGGGCGCCGTTTACGAAGAATATCTTCTGGGAACGAGCCACGCACGCCCCTGTATAGCGAAAGCGCTCGTGGAAGTCGCATTAAAAGAAAACGCGGACGCAATCTGCCACGGCTGTACGGGAAAGGGCAACGATCAGGTAAGGTTTGAACTTGCAATCAAGCATTTCGCGCCTAAAATGAAAGTAATCGCACCGTGGCGCGAGTGGAGTATAAAGTCGCGCGAAGAAGAGATAGAATACGCGGAAAAACATAATATTCCGTTAAAGATCAACCGCGAAACGAATTACAGCAAGGACAAAAATCTTTGGCATCTTTCTCACGAAGGTATGGATCTTGAAGATCCCGCGAACGAACCGCAGTACGAGAAGAAGGGCTTTTTGGAGATGGGCGTTTCACCGATAGACGCGCCGAACGAGCCGACCTACGTCGAGATAGAATTTATTAAAGGCGTTCCCGTCGCGATAGACGGAGAGAAGACTTCGGCTAAAAACATTATATATAAATTAAATAAACTCGGCGGCGAAAACGGAATAGGGCTTTTGGATATAGTCGAAAACAGGCTGGTCGGCATGAAGAGTCGCGGCGTGTACGAAACTCCCGGCGGCACGATACTCTATAAGGCGCACTCGGTTCTGGAAACTCTCTGCTTGGATAAGATGACAGCGCACGAAAAACAGAAACTTTCGGTAACCTTCGGCGAACTCGTGTATAACGGACAATGGTTCACGCCGCTAAGGGAAGCGCTTTCGGCGTTCGTCGATAAGACGCAGGAAAGGGTGAACGGAAAAGTCCGCCTTAAACTCTACAAGGGCAATATTATAAACGCGGGCGTATGGAGTCCCGATTCCCTGTACAGCGAAGAACTCGCCACTTTCGGCGAAAGCGATTACGATCAGAAAGATTCGGCGGGCTTTATAAACCTTTACGGTCTGCCGATAAAGATGCAGTCGATAGTAGACAGCAAGAAAAAATAAAAGCCGTCCCGCCTTATAACGGCGGGACTTTTTTAAGGAAAGGAAAATGGAAAAGATCTGGACCGGAAGAACGGACGGTGCAACGAATAAGATTGCGGACGATTTCAATTCTTCGGTAAAATTCGACAAAAGGCTATATAGGGAAGATATCGCGGGCAGTATCGCGCACGTAAAAATGCTGTCCAAGCAAGGTATCGTAAGCGAAAAGGACGCCGAAACCTTGACGACCGCACTCGAAGGGATATTAAACGATATCGAAAGCGGCGAACTCGCGATAGACGAAAAAGCCGAAGATATCCACACTTTCGTGGAAACGGTATTAACTATCCGCACGGGCGAAGTCGGTAAGAAACTGCACACCGCGAGAAGCAGGAACGATCAAGTCGCACTCGATATGAAATCTTACGTCAAAAAAGAGATCGACGTCGTGATCGCCAAACTCAAAACTTTGATAATCGCCGTCACCGACAAGGCGGAAGAGTATAAGGA
>JAFZXG010000170.1 GCA_017616925.1 Clostridia bacterium
AACGTTGAATTACACTGTAAAAACGGAGACAGTATCGCAATTTCATTTGAAACGGAAAGTGAACGCAGGCTTTTTTTAAATAAATTAGACGAAATCCAGAATGATAAGTCGGATTTAATAAGAGAAATAGAAAATGAAAAATAAATAAGGAGGTAAAAACTATGATTGAAACATGTGTTCAGAAAGGGTCGAGCGTTTATGTTTACGGTAGCGGTAACAGGTGTTTATTTGTTGAAAGCGGAACGCTTGTTGGTTATACGGGAAATTCCGTTTCCGTAAAGAAAGGCAGTTCCGTTTATACTTATGATGCAAATCATCATTGTATTTCGGTTCATTAAATTTTATACAATAAAAGCGTGGGCGAATACCCACGCTTTTTTGTCATGTTTTACTTATATAACCCTTATTTTTATAATACCTTCGACTTTTTCAAGCCCTTCGATCGCGTGATCGGAAACGGCTTTTTCGACGTCTAAAATCGTTACCGCGTAATCGCCTTTGGATTTGTTGGTCATATTCGCGATATTTATTCCTTCGCCGCCGACCGTGGTCGTGATCTGTGCCAGAATATTCTGTATATTCTTATGCAGAATAACGAGTCTAAAGTCGGTCGATCTCGGCATCGTGCAAGTGGGGTAGTTTACCGAATTGACGATGTTGCCGTTCTCGATATAATCGACGAGTTGTCTTGCCGCCATTTCGGCGCAGTTGTTTTCGGCTTCTTCGGTGGACGCGCCAAGGTGTGGAATACATACGATATTCTCTACCCCTATAAGTTCGTCCGACGGGAAGTCCACGACGTAGCGGGAAAGTTTACCCGACTTTACCGCGTCTAATATCGCGGCGTTGTCCGCGAGTTCGCCCCTTGCGCAGTTGATAATATCCGCGCCGTCTTTCATTTTAGATATAAATTCGGCGTTGATAAAACCCTTGTTCTGCGCGGCGATGTAGGGAATATGGATAGTGACGTAGTCGCAGGACGATATAAGTTCGTCGAGATTCTTAACTACTTTAACGTGTCTTGAAAGTCTTAACGCCGCTTCTACCGAAAGGAAAGGATCGTAGCCGATAACTTCCATATTGAGCGCGATTGCGGCGTTAGTGACCAAAGCGCCTATCGCGCCTAAACCTATAACGCCGAGTTTTTTGCCCTGTATTTCGATACCCGCGAATTTGGACTTGCCTTTTTCGACAAGTTTTCCGACTTCTTCGCCCTGTCCTTTAAGGGTTTTCGTCCACTCGATAGCGTCTACTATCTTTCTCGAACCCAAAAGGAGTGCGGCGATAACGAGTTCTTTTACCGCGTTGGCGTTTGCGCCGGGGGTGTTGAACACCACGACGCCTTTCTTCGCGTATTCGTCCGTCGGAATATTGTTGACTCCCGCACCGGCGCGCGCGACGGCTACCGTGCTTTCGGAAAGCGCGTAGTCGTGCATCTTAAAACTTCTGAGCATTATCCCTATAGGATCTTTTACTTCGCTGCCGACTTCGTAAGAGTCGTCGAATACGTCGTTGATTACGGGGCTTATTGAATTTAAAGTAAGAATTTTTTTCATTTATTTTCTCCGTTTATTTGTTTTCCGTTTCAAATTTCTTCATAAACTCTACGAGTTTCTTAACGCCTTCTATCGGCATGGCGTTATAAATAGACGCCCTCATACCGCCGACGAGTCTGTGTCCCTTTAAGGAAACGAGTCCGTTCGCCGTCGCCTCTTTTACGAATTTGGCGTCGAGTTCTTCGTTGCCCGTTATAAACGGCACGTTCATAAGCGAACGGTCTTTTTTGTTTACCGCACTTTTAAAGAGTTTGCTGTTGTCGATAAAGTCGTAAAGTATTCCCGCTTTTTCTTCGTTTATCTTCTGCATTGCGGGGACTCCGCCGAGGGATTTCAACCATCTGAACACGAGCATAGCGCAATAGATGGGAAAACAGGGGGGCGTGTTGTATAAACTGTTGTTCTTGTCCTGTATCGCGTAGTTAAGCATAGTAGGGCAAATACTCATAGCCTTTCCCAAAAGGTCTTTTCTTACGATCACGATCGTAAGTCCCGCGGGGGCGATGTTCTTCTGCGCGCCCGCGTAGATAACGCCGAACTTACTTACGTCCACGACTTCGGAAAGGATATTAGAACTCATATCGGTAACGAGCGTCGCGTCGGTCTTGGGTAATTCTGTAAATCTCGTTCCGAAAATCGTGTTGTTATAGGTAAAGTGAACGTAATCTATTCCGTCGCGGAACTTTACGTTTTTCATATCGGGGATATAGGTGTAATTGTCTTCCTTAGACGACGCCGCGACCGCCATATCGCCGTACTTACAACCTTCTTCGTAAGCCTTACTCGCGAAATTTCCGGTAAGTATATAGTCCGCTTTGCCGTTAACGAGAAGATTCAGCGGAACTGCCGCAAATTGCTGGGACGCGCCGCCCTGAACGAATAATACCGAATAATTTTCGGGTATATTCATAAGTTCGCGAAGGAGCGCCTGCGCTTCGTCGTTGACGGCCATAAAGGGTTTGCTCCTGTGACTCATCTCGGTGATCGACATACC
>JAFZXG010000171.1 GCA_017616925.1 Clostridia bacterium
CCTTTACGACCGCGATAAGAATAGTGGTCGAACCGGTAGCGGTCGGAACTCTTTGCGCCGCGCCGATAAGTTTGCCGTTGAGTTCGGGGATAACGAGACCGATCGCTTTTGCCGCACCCGTGGAGTTCGGAACGATATTCATCGCGCCCGCTCTCGAACGACGAAGGTCACCCTTTCTCTGCGGTCCGTCGAGTATCATCTGGTCGCCGGTGTAAGCGTGAACGGTGGTCATAATGCCAGACATTATGGGCGCGTAATCGTTAAGCGCTTTAGCCATAGGCGCAAGGCAGTTGGTCGTGCAGGACGCAGCCGAAATAATGTGATCGTCTTTGGTCAAGGTCTTGTGGTTTACGTTGTAAACGATAGTGGGAAGATCGTTGCCCGCGGGAGCGGATATAACGACGTTCTTCGCGCCGGCGTCGATATGCGCCTGCGCCTTTGCCTTGGAAGTATAGAATCCCGTGCACTCTAAAACGACGTCGATCTTAAGTTCTCCCCAGGGAAGTTCCGCGGCGTTCGCTTTGGCGTAGATGGTGATCTCCTTTCCGTCGACGATAATAGAACCGGGGGTTACAACCGTCTTTCCGTCTTCGGCGAGTATAGCGTCTTTGTATTCGACGTTATGACTTCTCGCGTAGTTGCCCTGCATCGTATCGTATTTAAGAAGATGCGCGAGCATTTTGGGGCTTGTCAGGTCGTTTATAGCCACTACTTCGTAGCCTTCCGCGCCGAACATCTGACGGAACGCAAGACGACCGATTCTGCCGAAACCGTTGATTGCTACTTTTGTTACTTTTGACATTGTATATGCCCTCCAAATTGATTTTCAGATATTTAATTCTAAAACATTATAGCCGTAAACGGCGTTTTAGTCAATTATTTTAAGCCCTTATTTTAAATTTTCGGGATTTAGGGGAAGAAGATCTTCGGTAACGAAACGCCCGTCTTTTCTTATGAGTTCGCCGTCTAAGTATATTTCCCCGCCGCCGTATTCCGCAGTCTGAATAAGCACGAGATCCCAGTGTACCGCCGAGATATTGCCGTTAAAGCAGTCGTCGTAGCAGCAACCGGGCGTAAAGTGGATGGATCCCGATATCTTTTCGTCGAACAGTATGTCGCCCATGGGCTTTTCTATATAGGGATTCACCCCGAACGCGAACTCGCCGACGTATCTTGCGCCTTCGTCCGAATCGAATATCGCGTTTATCTTCTTTTCGTCGTTGCCCGTAGCCTTTATTATTTTACCGTCCTTAAAGGTAAGCGATACGTTTTCGTACTTAAACCCGCTTTGGATCGACGGCGTGTTATAGGTTATAACGCCGTTTACCGAATCTTTCACGGGCGCGGTGTATATCTCACCGTCGGGTATATTCATTTCGCCCGAACATTTTTTGCTGCCTATACCCTTTATCGAAAACGAGATGTCGGTATTCGGCGCGGTTATTCTTACCCTGTCGGCACTGTCAAGTCTTTTTTTCAGGGCGTCCATCGCCCTGTCCATCTTCGAGTAGTCGAGATTGCAGACCTTAAAGTAGAAATCTTCGAAAGCGTCCGTACTCATGCCAGCCGACTGCGCCATGCCTTCGTTCGGGTAGCGGAGTATCACCCACTTGGTCTTTTTCACCCGAAGTTCGTGGTGAACGGGGTGCGAATAGTAAAGACTGTCTGTCTGAAGTTTATCGTCGGGTACGTCCGAATTTTCCAAGGCGTTGTTCCCGCCGCGTATTCCTATGTACGCGTCCATTTCTTTCATACGGAAGGCGTCGTACTTCGCGCGGAGTTTCGCGAGTTCTTCGGTCTCGCCGAGTAGCAGTTCGCGCGAAACCCTGTTGTCCTGTATCTCGACGAAAGGCAACCCCCCGACTTTATATACTTCCTTAACGATAGCGTTTACGAGCATATAGTCCACGCCCTTGGCTTCGATAAGTATCTTTTCGCCCTTTTTGAGTTTACACGAATAGTTCACGAGATTTTTCGCAAGCAAGTCGATTCTTTGATCGGTCATTTTGATTTCTTTCCTTTTTTTCTTTATTTTACCATATTCGAAAAAAATTATAAACGTTTTGAACGGTTTTATTTAAATTAACGGCTATTTTCTTTATTCCCGCCGAATTTTGTTTGCCTAAAACGAAAAAAGGCTGTATAATACTTTACGGTAAATAAAATTTACCGTTCCCAAAGCGTAAATAAAATAAGGAGATAAACTTATGCCATTAGTAAACTCAAAGAAAATGTTTGAACAGGCGTACAAGAACGGATACGCCATCGGCGCGTTCAACGTCAACAACATGGAGATCGTGCAAGGTATCACCGAGGCTTGCAAGGAAGAAAACGCCCCCGTTATTTTGCAGGTCAGTAAGGGCGCGCGCGCATACGCGAACCACACCTACCTTGTAAAACTCGTGGAAGCGGCGGTAATCGAATGCCCGAACATCCCGATCGTTCTTCATCTCGACCACGGTCCCGATTTCGAGACCTGCAAGGCTTGTATCGACGGCGGATTCACTTCCGTTATGATCGATGCATCTTCCAAGTCCTTTGAA